>JAUNJI010000002.1:7394-65283 GCA_030533295.1 Eubacteriales bacterium | reverse complement strand
GCAGCGTGGTCGATTTGCCGCAGCCCGACGGGCCGACCAGCACGATGAATTCCTTGTCTGCGATCTCCAAGTTGAAATCCTGTACGGCCAGCACGCCTTCTTCCGTGACCTTGAGCTGATAGGTCTGCTCGGGCTGGTCGCCTTTTTTGCGCTTTTTGCGCTTGCCCTCGGTGTTGGGGTAGACTTTTTTGACCCCTCTCAATGAAACAGTTGCCATGTTGCGAACTCTGGTGATACTGCCTCCGCAAGGTATCCCCTCGCAGCCGACCGCAAGGGTCGCGCCGCTTTACGACAGGTCTCCACACTGCCGCACCGCGAGTTCAGCGGGATCGTCCTCCAGTCTTTTGATCGGGGCAGACGAGAGGTGGTGGAGTCGTATGCCCGATCGGGATGTCACAGCGATCGACGGATGCGATCGCTGCTCGTATAACGATTGTACTACGGATCGTCCTCAAAAGTAAAGTAAGATCCTTGAAAAAATTGGCAGCATTTTGGTGACATAACGGAGCCTGTGTAAAAGGATGGTGAAAAACGAACAAAAAAACAGAAAAAATAGGTAAATATCTTGACCTATTTCGCTCGATCTTCTATAATAAATTTATTCGATAGATCGTGTAGAAGTGTCGAAATGACGTACCGACGCACGGAAGAACGGAGAGAGAGTTTCATGAAGCCTGCGCCCTTTGCAGCGATGTTCCCCAGACCCGACTATGCCGAGCTGGTCGCTCGCCTCGAGCGCCCGACGGGTCCGGTGGACGTGATCTTGGATACCGATACCTATAATGAGATCGACGACCAGTTCGCTTTGGCGTATCTGGTGCGGTCGGAGCCCCAGCTCCGCGTCAAGGCGATCACCGCCGCGCCCTTTTACCGCGATCCGGCGGTGGGCGTGTGCCGCTCCCGCGATGCGGCGGATGGGATGGAAAAAAGCTATGATGAGATCTTGCGCGTGCTCGATCTGCTCGAGCGCCCCGATCTGCGCGACCGGGTCTACCACGGCGCGCGCACCTACCTGCCCTCGGAGACGCAGCCCGTCCCCTCGGACGCGGCAGCGGCTATGGTGCGTCTGTCCAAGGACTATGACAAGACGCGGCCGCTCTATATCGTGGCCATCGGCGCGATCACCAATGTGGCCTCGGCGCTGCTGACCGATCCCACGATGGTGGAGCGCTGCGTGGTGATCTGGCTGGGCGGCCACGCCCACCACTGGGGCGATTGCACCGACTTCAACGTGTCGCAGGACATCGCGGCGGCGCGGGTGGTCTTTGGCTGCGGCGTGCCCCTCGTGCAGTTCCCCTGTTTGGGCGTGGTGTCCGAGTTCCGCTTCAGCCGGCCGGAGCTGGAATACTGGTTCCGGGGGAAAAATAAGCTGTGCGACCGCTTGATCGACGATACCTATGATTTCGCCCGGCTCAAGTTCGATCACGAGGGCTGGAGCAAACCGCTGTGGGACGCCGCCACCATCGTTTGGCTGCTGCAAGGCGATTTCCTGCTCGAGCGCTATGCGCCGAGCCCGATCCCGCAGTATGACTGCTCCTATGCGTTCGACGACAGTCGGCATCCGATCAAATACGTGTACTACGTGAAAAAGGATGCGATCATAGCCGATCTGGCCGAAAAACTCGGCCGCTGATGTTTTTGCTTTTTGTCCGCTTGGGCGAAAAAAATATTTTGGAGGAAATAGTATGAAAAAGATCGTATCGATGTTCATGGCAGCAGCCATGGTCATGAGTCTGGGTGCTTGCGGCTCATCGGATGCCGGTCAGCAGGCGGGCTCGTCGCAGGGCGGCGGGGAGGACGGCGTCACCACCATCAAGCTGATGATGTCCCAGACGCAGGAGCCGGGCGTCAGCGCGGCGGTCGAGGCCTTCAACAAGGCATATGAGGGCAAGTACGTCTGCGAGGCCGACTATCTGGCCTTCGATAACGTGTTCGAGACGCTGGAGATCCTGATGAGCTCCCAGTCCTCGGAGTACGACGTGTTCGCGGCGGATGGCCCCAATATCGCGGCCTATGCACAGCGCGGCTATCTGACGCCGCTGACCGACTACTTCACCACCGAGGAAGTCGAGATGTTCACCCCGCCCATGCAGGTCGAGGCGTTCTATAACGGCGAGATGTACGGCGCGCCCATGGGCGACTCCTCGCTCGTGCTCTACTACAACACCGCGCTGCTCGAGCAGGCGGGCATCGACTATGACTTCAGCGCGCTCAACGGCGAAAACCGCATCACGTGGGAAGAGCTGGTCAAGATCGCCGAGCAGGCGCAGTCCAAGCTCGATCCGGACGGCAGCAAGGGCATCTTCGGCATCGAGTTCCAGCAGGTCGGCCGCACCTATCAGATGAACGTGCTGGCCAACGACTTTGGCGGCGAGAACATCGGCGCGGACGGCTTCACGGTCGATGGCGTGTTCAACGGCGAGCCGTGGCAGAAGGCGCTGAACTGGTACCAGGATCAGGTGGATGCCGGTGTGTTCACCAAGGGCATCAACGCCAGCGATACCAGCAGCTACTTCATGTCCGGCAAGATCATCTTCTATCTGGGTACGACGGCGATGCCGGGCACCTTCGATTCCAACGGTTTCACCGATTACGGCTACACCTACGTGCCCTGCTTCGAGGGCTATGAGAATGAGGTGACGACCTCCTGCGGCAGCTGGACGGTGGGCATCAACCCCTATTCGGAAAAGACTGAGGCGGCGGTCGAGTTCATCAAGTACCTGTGCCTGTATGATGGCAGCGATGTGTACATCGATGTCAGCGGCATGGTGCCGGCCGTGTCCCGCCAGTTCACCGACGAGCTGCTGGCAGCCAAGCCCTATCTGGAGATCGCCCAGTACGAGGGCGCGAACACCGCGCTGGTGCGCGCGATCACGCCGGGCTTCAACGAGTATGCGACCGCGGTCAATGCCCTGTGGGAGAACGTCCGCAATGGCGCCGATCCCGCGCAGGCCGCAGAGGACTGCATCAGCGAGCTGAATACTGCCTTCATGGAGTATCGGTGAGCCGCTGACGGCGGATAACAAGTAAAAACTGCCTCGTTCGGACGGAGCGGGCCGCCTATCCTGCGGCCGCGCTCCGTTTCCGGGCGACGCACGCAATGAGAAGCTGGTGACTATGAAAACGATACAGCAAACGAAACAAAGCGCTTCACCGCACAAAGCCAAGTCGAGACGGCGGCTGGAAAAGCTCCTGCCTTATATGATGCTGTTCCCCGCGCTCCTCTTCATCGTGGTGTTCAAGATCTATCCCATCATCTCGGTCTCCGTGGGCTCGTTCTTCCGAGACGGTGTGTTCACCTTCCGGACGTATGAGATCCTGTTCGGCGATCAGGTGTTCTGGAACTCGCTCTGGACCACGCTCAAGATGAACATCGTCATGATCCCCTTGCAGGTCGTGATCTCGCTGATCTTGGCGCTTTTGGTCAATAACATGGTGCGCGGGATCGGTGTGTTCCGCAGCATTTTTTATTTACCGGTCACGATGGCCATCTCGGTGGCCTCGGTGACGTGGAACCTGATGATGAACGTCAACAACGGCGTGTTCAACAGCCTGCTCTCCGTGGTGGGCATCGAGAGCCAAGGCTTTTTCACCAGCGCCTCGCAGGCGCTGTGGTGCATCGTCATCATGGCGACGTGGAAGGGCTGCGGCTACTGGATGATGTACCTGCTCGCCGGCCTCAAGGGCGTCGATGTGTCGCTGTATGAATCCGCGACGCTGGACGGCGCGGGCTACTTCACCGTGCTGCGCAAGATCACGCTGCCGCTGATCCGCCGCGCGATGCTGTTCGTCATCGTGGCCAACACCACGGCCAATATGCTGCTCTTTGCCCCGTCCAAGATGATCACCGAGGGCGGTCCGCAGAACAGCACCAACGTCCTGATGTATGAAGTTTACAAATCCGCCTTCCGCAACGGCAATATGTCCCGCGCGGGCGCGATCACCACGATCCTGCTGGTCATCATCATCATCACTGTCATCGTGCAGTTCAAGATGATGAACGACCAGGACGACTAAGGGAGGAGCAGAACTGTGTCCAGAAAAACCAAACAAAAGCTGCTCCGAGCGCTGCTATACCTGACGTTGGTGATCATCGCGATCATCGCGCTCTTCCCGCTGGTCTATATCATCTTGGCCTCGTTCCGCACGGACGAGGAGATCTTCCGCCATGCGCTGCCGTTCACGATCCATACGATCGTGCCGGTGGATTGGACGTTCGAGAACTATCAGATCATCTTCACCCAGTTCAGCTTCTGGCGGCCGATGGTCAACACGCTGCTGGTGGTCTGCATCTTGGTGCCGGTCAACCTGCTGGTGGCCTCGCTGGCGGGATACGCCTTCGCGTTTTTCGAGTTCAAGTTCAAGGGCGTATTGTTCGCGATCTTCATCATCTCGTTCATGGTGCCGACCGACTCGATCGCGCTGCCGCTGTACTCGCTCATCAGCGATATGGGGCTGGTCAACCGCTTCGCGGCGCTGATCCTGCCCAGCGTGTCCAGCGGTCTGGCCATGTTCCTGTTCACCCAGTTCTTCCGCGGCATCCCCAAGAGCTTTTTGGAGGCGGCGCGGGTGGACGGCGCCAACTGGGGACAGATCTTTTATAAGATCATCCTGCCCCTGTCCGTGCCGGTGTTCATCACCGCCGGTCTGATGATCTTCGTGACCGAGTGGAACAACTATCTGTGGCCGTTGCTGGTCACGCGGTCGGAGTCGGTGCGCACCATCCAAGTGGCGCTGGCGTACTTCAAGGATGAGAACGAGACGTTCTGGAGCTACATCTATGCGGCGGCCTCGATCTCGGCGCTCGTGCCGGTGGCGCTGTTCCTGCCGTTGCAGAAATACTTCGTGCAGGGCGTCACCAGCAGTGGCGTGAAGGGCTAAAGAGGCGATCGCGCGATGGCCAAACAGAGCGGATCGTTCGATACCGACCGGCCGATCTATAAGATCCCCCACACCATCTATCGGGTGGTGCTGACGGGGGCACTGTGGCTGGTGTGCAGCCTGCCGGTGTTCACCGCGGGGGCGGCCTGCTGCGCGGCGCTGGCTGAGTTCACCGACCGGGCGAACGATGGCCCCCACAAGCTGACGGCGGGCTTTTTCCAGAGCTTTAGGCGCTGCTTTCGGCGGGCGACCGTCATTTGGTGCGGTGCGCTGGCCGCGCTGGCGCTGCTGGCGCTCGACCTCGCCTTTTATCAGCAGCTGCCGATCGGCTCGACCGCCGCGCGGCGGGTCGTCCTGACGCTGCTGTGCATCCTCGCGGATCTGGTGGTGGGCATCAGCCGTTTTGCCTTCCATGCGCTGGCCGTGGGCGAGGACGGCCGCTGGCAGGACACGCTCCGCCGCGCAGCAGGCCGCACGCTGGCCTTTCTGCCGGTCTGGGCGTGTATGCTGCTGATGGATCTGGCGCTATTCGTGTTCTTCATCAGCACGCCGTATTTCCTGTTCCTGCTGCCGCTGCTGCCGGGCGTGCTGGCGCTGGTGCACAGCCGTCTGCTCGCGTGCACCCACCGCCCCGATACGGGCGCGTAGCCGGCCGACAAGGGGCGGGGCAGCGGAGACATAGAAAGACACAGACAAGGGCGCTCCCGTCGCGGGAGCGCCCTTCTTGCGCCCTGTGGGCGGCTGCGGGAGCGTATCGGTCTGGGCGCGGGCGCTGACAGTCGTCCCTGCGGGCGAGACGCCGGACGAGCGCCCGTTCCACATAAGAAAAAACCGTTATTTCCGCGGAAATAACGGTTTTTCTATGCTCAGATCGACGAGCGAGGCCGATCAGCCTTCGCGGCGTCTCTTGAGCTCAGCGACGTTGTCGTTGACGACCTTCTTGGTCAGCGGGTAGACGAACGCAAGGCTCAGCGTCACCAGCACCAAGCAGACCGCCGGTGCGACCGTCGTGACGTTGTAGATGCCGTTGAGGACAGGCTGCGTCTGCTCCAGGCCCTGCGCCGCCGCAGCGGAGTCATAGCCGACGAGCTGGAGCGCATAGCCGCCCAGACCGCCTGCCAGCGCCTGACCGAGCTTGCGCGAGAAGGAGTAGACCGCATAGATCGTGCCGTCCTCGCGTTGGCCGGTCTTGACCTCGTGATAGTCGATGATGTCGGTGATGTTCGCCCAGATGACGAGGTTGAAGAAGTTCGTGCCGATCTGCGCCACGCTGATCAGCGCGACGAATACCCACACGTTGGTGGTCTTCATCACGAACAGAGCGAAGTAGGCAGCGGCGGCGATCGCCGTGGCGACGGTCGCGGCTTCCTTCTTGCCGAATTTCTTGGCGATCGGCACGGTCACGGTCGCGATCGCGAGCGTCAGCAGCGAGCCGATCAGGTTCATGGTCGAGAGCGCAGCCGTGTTCTTGAAGTACAGACGGAACAGATACTGGTTGACGCTCTGCGACAGCAGCATGGCGAGCAGCAGGAAGATCGCCGCGCCGATGATGCCGATCAGCGCGCGGTTCTTCAGCAGCGTGCCGAGGCTCTTGAATACGTTCTCCTTGGGCGCGTCGTTGGGCTTTTCGATCTTGACGCGCTCGACCGTGTTCGTGTAGCAAAGGACATAGCAGATGACCGCGCACACGGAGAACACGCCTGCGATGAGCGTGAAGCGCGAGTTGGACACGATCTCGCCGTTGGCGTTATACAGCAGCTGCGGCACGACGACCGATACGAGCATATTGGCCAGCGTCGCACCGACCGAGCGGAAGGTCGAAAGGGCAGAACGGTCGTCGGGATCGTTCGAGATCGCCGAAGCCATCGAGCCGTAGGGGATGTTGATCGCGGTGTAGAACACGCTGCCCCACAGCAGGTAGGTGACGTACATATAGACGTACTTGAGCGTGGTGGGCGCACCGGCCATCGAGCTCTGGTACATCAGGAAGCTGGCGATGGCGACCGGGCCCGCGATGCGCCGGATCCAGCAGCGGAAACGGCCGTCCTTGGCGGGCTTGGCGCTGTCCACGATGCGTCCCATCGTGACATCGGTGAACGCATCCACGATACGGGCGACGAGGAACAGCGTGCCGACCGCCGCCGAGGGGATACCGAGCACGTCGGTATAGAAGGTCATCAGGTAGAAGCTGGCGAGCAGGAACATGAAGTCGTTGCCGAAGTCGCCGAACATATAGCCTATCTTATCTCTGAACCCAAAAGGTCTGATCTCTTTCATGGGGATCCCCCTCTATTTACTTGTTGCTCTTGTGATCCAAGGGCAGGCTGTCCCATCTCTTCTTGAAATAGAACGCGGCGTCCTTGGGCTGACGCTGGCGGGTGAAGATGCCCTTCTTGTTGCCGTCGCAGCGCATGATGCCCTCGGTCGTCTGGAAGTCCGCAAAGTTCCAGACCTGCTCGCCCTTGACGAACGGATAGCTGTCGAACACCTCGTGGCACATCTTGAGGTACTCGATCTGGTACTCCTGGCTCCACATGACGCTGGGCAGCTTGTGGATGCCCGGGTGGGTGTCCGCGCCGTACTCGGTGAAGATGAAGGGCTTGTCGAGGTCGAGCGCCTGCCACTTGTCCATCTCGGCGATGAAAGCCTCCTTGGCGTCGCAGATCTCCGGACCGCCGTTGACATACCAGCCGAAGTAGCGGTTGAGCGCGATGATGTCGCTGAACTGGTAGCACTTGCACTTATCCGGCACGGAGTTCATGACCAGCGCGAACGTGCGCGGCCGCTTCTGCGGATCGAGCTTGGCCGCCTGCTCGAACACGCGCTCGAAGTAGGGGACAGCGCTCTCGTCGGTGGTCTCGGGCTCGTTGAGCAGGCTCCACGCGAACACGCAGGGGTGGTTCTTGTCGCGCTCGATCATGTCGGCGATGTCGTCCAGATGGCGCTCGAGCAGCTTCGGTACGTGGTCGCCCGAGAAGAAGTTGGTCTGTGCGCCCGTCGAAGCATCGAGGAAGTTCGCGATGCTGCGGAGCATACCGACCGCCGGCACCTCGTCGATCACGAGGAAGCCCTCGCGGTCGGCCATCTGGTAGACCTCCTCGCTGTACGGATAGTGCGAGGTGCGGAAGGAGTTGGCGCCGATCCACTTCATCAGCTCGAAATCGCGCTTGGTCTGGGCGATGTTGGTGCCGCGGCCGACGATGTCGCTGTCCTCATGCTTGCCGAAGCCCTTGAGGTAGACGGGCGCGCCGTTGATGAGGATGTCGGTGCCCTTGACCTCGACCGTGCGGATGCCGATGAAGTCGTAGTACTCGTCGAGCAGCGTGTCGCCGTCGAGCAGACGGATCACGATCTTGTACAGATAGCCCTTGCCGACCTGCCAGAGCTTGGCGTCCTCGACCGTCAGCGTGCCGGTCGCGCCCTCGGCGCGTGCCGCCAGCACACCGTCCTCGTCGAAGAGCGAGACCTCGACCTTGGCGCTGCTCGCCGTCTTGACGGTGTAGCCGACCTGCGCCGTCGTGCCGTCGATCGCATACGTCGTCTCGTAGCCGAACACGCTGTCCGCGGGGATGGCCGTCAGATAGACGCTGCGGTTGAGGCCGGAGTAGTTGTAGAAATCGAAATAGGGCTTGGCGATCTTTTTGCCGTTTTTGAGCACCTTGACCGTGCCGCAGGGCAGATTGGTCTCGCTGAGCTCGTTGTTGAGCTTGACGACGACCTTGTTCTCCGCGCCGCACTGCGCGACCTCGGTGATGTCGCAGCTGAACGGCAGGAAACCGCCCTCATGGCGGAACACTTCCTGACCGTTGACGTATACGATCGCACGGTGCGTGGCCGCACCAAAGCGCAGCGCGAGCTTTAGCCCTTCATACTCCTTGGGGATGTAGAGATCACGCGCATACCAGAGATCGCCACAGTACTCTCTCGCGTCCTTGTCGGTGAAAAAGTCCTGGAAGCTGGCCGGGACGGGGATGGTGATCGAGGTATCGAGCCCGTTAGCCCAGCCCTCGCTCGAGCCGGTGCTGCTCGGGTCGAAACGGAGATCCCACATACCGTCGAGGCTCTTGAGACGCCTCGTCGCGGTCTCTCTCGGATATAACATCGATCCGTTCTTCATGTTGCACTCTCCTTCTCTATTTGTGCTGTCCGTAGACATGGATATATTGTAGCATCATTTTATGAAAAGTGCTATAAAAATATAAAATTTTCCGAAATTTTTCAAGAGAACGATAGATTTTGTAAATAATTTGACGCTCTGCCAAAAAAACCCTCAGATGGGTTTTTACACCATCTGAGGGGTCGGATCACGTGAAATGGCACATTCGCCGCGAAAAAGCCACGTTTATGCTCCACTTTGTTGCAGATCGGCCGGATCGCGCCGTTCGTTCCCAGATGGGCACGCTGTGCGGACGCGGATCGGATAAGAAAAAACCGTTATCTCCAAAGAGATAACGGTTTTTTCTGGTACGCCAGAAGGGATTCGAACCCCCGACCTTTTGGTTCGTAGCCAAACACTCTATCCAGCTGAGCTACTGGCGCATTCGCAGTTTCGACTGCCTAAATAGAATACCATAGAAACTGCGGTCTGTCAACATATTTTACAAAAAATGTTGAAAAAGTTTTTTGCAGGCAAAAACGGCCGTGCCCCCGCCGCGCATCGATCGCAGACGGGGGACAGCGGAGGCAGGCTCAGTCCTGCTGCGCGCGCAGCTTGTAGTGCATCAGCTTGCCGGTCGCGGTGTGCGGCAGCTCGGACACGAGGTAGTAGGCGCGCGGCCACTTGTACGACGACAGCAGCGGGCTGCGTGCGCAGTGCGCCTTGAGCTCGTCGATGGTCAGGCTGTCGTCCGCCGGGACGACATAGGCGGTCACGATCTCGCCGCGCAGCGCGTCCGGCGCACCGATGACCGCGCTCTCGAGCACCTTGGGGTGTTCGTTGAGCACGGCTTCGATCTGGGTGGGGTAGATGTTCTCGCCCGCCGAGACGATCATATCGTCCTTGCGCCCGGCGACCGTGATGAAGCCATCCTCGTCCCAAGTGCCCACGTCGCCCGTGTACAGCCAGCCCTTGTAGAACTTGGCGCGGGTGAGCGGCTCGTCGTTGGTGTAGCAGAACGCGCATTTGGCCGGAGAGGAGATGATGATCTCGCCGGGGGTCATGTCGTCGCGCGGGACGGTGTCCTCGGGCTCGGCGTGCGTGCCGTCGGCATGGATCGCGACCAGCTGCACGTCATCATCGGTGCACGAGCGCCCGGCCGAGCCGGTCCGGTCGGGCAAGTCGAACGGCCGCAGGAAGGTGTTCCAGAAGGTCTCGGTCGTGCCGTAGCCGTTGAAGATGTTGGGCGTGAGCAGTTCCATATATTTTTCGCACGCGGCCTTTTCAAAGGGCGCGCCCATGGTGACGATGCCGCGCAGCGCCGACAGATCGGCCGGGCTGCGCTCCTGCATCCGGGCGAGCATGGCGATCACGGTCGGCACGCCGATCAAAAAGCTGATCTGATACCGTTCGGCGTAGTCCAGACAGCGCTTGGGCGAAAAATCGCGCAGCACGACGACCTCGCCGCCGGCGTACAGCGTCGGGCAGGGGCCGCCCGAGTGGATGCCGCCGCGATGGAACCACGGGGTCATGTTCATCGTGCGGTCGGTCGGACCGAGCGGGAAGTGCATCATGACATCGTGGGCGGACAGCACCTCGTTGATGTTGTTGAGCGGCACGCCCTTGGGGCGGGCGGTCGTGCCCGAGGTGTATAGCCGGGTCGTTTCGTCGTAGATGTGCGGGTCGAAGTCGATCGGCGGGTCGGTCTCGGGCTGATCGGCGGTGTAGTCCGCATAGCGGACATGGCCGGTCGGCAGCGGGGCGTTTTCGTCGCCCGTCGTCACCATGACTGCCCGCACCGGCGGATGGGCGGCGTGCGCGAGCGCCGCCTCGGACAGCGCAGCGAACGCGGCTTCATAAAAGAACGCCTTGGGACGGCTGTCGTCGATCATGAGGGCGAGCTCGCCCGCGCTCTGCCGGTAGTTGATCGGGCAGGCGATCGCGCCGATCTTGTGCGCGGCCAGATAGCAGAACACGAACTCGGGCGAGTTGCGCAGCGCGAACATGACCACGTCGTTCCGCCCCACGCCATCGGCGCGCAGCGCGTGCGCTAGCCGGTCGGCGGCCGCATTGAGCTGGACATAGGTCCAGCGCCGTCCAAAGAGCGGGTCGTGCAGCGCAGGGCGTGCGCCGAAGCGCGATACGTTGCGCAAGAACCCGTTCAGATAGGTGAAGCGCGTCTCGAAGGTGTCGCGGAACATGGAAACGTCATAGGTGTAGTCGTGTTGCAAAGGGGTTCGCCTCATTTCAAATAATCGCGTAGGATGATGCTGGAGTTTTGTCCGCCGAAGCCGAGCGAATTGCTCATCGCGGCGGTGATGGCCGCCCGGCGGGCGGTGTTGGGCACGTAGTCGAGGTCACAGTCCGGGTCGGGGGTCGCGAGATGCAGCGTGGGCGGCAGGATCCCCTGCTCGATCGCCTTGATGCAGGCGATGGCCTCGGTCAGCCCGCCCGCGCCCATCAGATGGCCGGTCGCCGACTTGGTGGAGGACAGGGGCGGGGCGGTCTGTCGCCCGCCAAACACGGCCTTGACGGCCAGCGTCTCGGCCTTGTCGCCGAGCGGGGTCGAGGTGCCGTGGGCATTGATATAGCCGATCTCGCCGGGCTGCATCCCGGCGCGGGCGAGCGCCTGCCGCATACAGTCTGCCGCGCCTGCGCCGTCCGGGCAGGGGGCGGTGACGTGGTGGGCGTCGTTGGTGTTCGCCCAGCCCGCGAGCACGGCGTAGATGTGTGCGCCGCGGGCGCGGGCGTGCGCTTCGGTCTCGAGGACGAGCGCACCGCCGCCCTCGCCGATCACGAAGCCGTCGCGATCGCGGTCGAACGGTCGGCAGGCGGTCTGCGGGTCGTCGTTGCGGCGGGACAGCGCTTTGGACTGCGCCAGCCCGGCCACCACGACCGGGCACAGGATGCTCTCTCCGCCGACCGCGAGCACCGCGTCGGCCGCGCCGCTTTGCAGCAGCAGGGCAGCCGTCATGATCGCGTCGCCGCCCGACGAGCAGGCCGTGCCCACCGTCAGACTGGGGCCGCGGATGTCGTGCGCGATCGCGATCTGCGCCGCCGCGACGTTGCCGAGCGTCATCGGCACGAAGCGGGGGCCGACGCGGTGGCCGGCGTCGAAGGCGGCTTGGGTCTGCGCGACCGTGGTCACGCCGCCCATCGCCGTGCCCATCACGATGCCGGTGCGGTCGGGGCAGGGCGGCGCGGATAGGCCGCTGTCGGCCAGCGCCTCCTCGGCCGCCACGAACGCGAACCGCATGAAGGGATCCATGGTGCGCGCCAGCGTTTTGGGCATATAGTCGGTCGGGTCGAAGTCCCGGACCTCGGCTGCGATCTGCACAGCAGCGTCGGCGGTATCGAAGCGGGTGATGCGCCCGACGCCGCATCGCCCCTGCACGAGCGCGTCCCAATAGGCGGGCACGCCGATACCGATGGGCGTGACTGCGCCCATGCCGGTGATCACCAAGGTCTGTCGTTGCATACAGGCTCCTCCTTTTTCCAATGATGTCGCGGTCGTATCCGGCGATAGGGTCGTCCGGAAACACGCCGCACAGGGCAGCGCGACCGCATAAAAGAAGTGGCATCGATGCCACACTATCTTTTATTATACCAGAAAACACCGCGATCAACATGAACGTCTTGTAAAATCGCGCGTAAAACCGCGCAGCGCCTCCCGGGAGGGGAGGCGCTGGCGGTATGCGGTCAGTCGGCGGACGGCGGTGCAGCGCCCTCGGCGGGGCGGTGCAGGCCGTTCCGGCGCATCCGGTCGCGTGACGGCGGGCGGATGTCGGTCGCCGGGTTGAAGGCGTAGTAGTTCTTGGCGTCCAAGTTGTCCTGCACGATGCGCAGGGCGTCGCCGAAACGCTGGAAATGCACGATCTCGCGCTCGCGCAGGAACTTGAGCGGCTCGCGCACGTCCGGGTCGTCGATCAGACGCAGCAGGTTGTCGTAGGTCGTGCGTGCCTTTTGCTCGGCGGCCAGATCCTCGAACAGGTCGGTGATCGGGTCGCCCTTGGATTGGAAGGTCATCGCGCTCCACGGCGTGCCCGAGGAGAACTGCGGGTAGATGCCGGCCGTGTGATCGACGAAATAGGCATCGAAGCCGCCCTCGCGGATCTGCTCGGGCGTCAGGTCGCGCGTGAGTTGGTAGACGATCGCCGAGATCATCTCCATGTGCGCCAGCTCCTCGGTGCCGATGTCGGTCAAGATGGCTTTGCCCTCCTTATACGGCATGGCGTAGCGCTGGTTGAGATAGCGCATCGACGCGCCGAGCTCGCCGTCGGGCCCGCCGAGCTGGGTCATGACGATCTTGGCGATCTGCGGGTCGGGGTTTTTGATCTTCACCGGGAATTGCAGACGTTTATCATAAGACCACATCAGTCATCCTCTCCTTCCCACGGCCACGGGTCGTCGATCCAGCGCCAGTGGCCGGTGCGGGTGTCCACCTCGCGGGCGGTCAGCGGGCCGAACGCATTTTCATAGGCGGCGGCAGCATCATCGAAGGCGGTGCGCATCTCGCTGTAATAGGCGAGCGCGGCGGTGTTCTGGGGGTGGGTGTCGAGGTATTCGATCGCCTCGACGAGCGCGAAGTCGTACATCCGCACGCGCCCCAGCAGCTTGTCGCGGTCGGTCATCGCGGTACGGCCTCCTCTCCGATGAAGGGCTTGTCGAGCGCGGGGAAGATCGTGCCGCGGCTGAGCGCCAGCGCGGGCTCATAGGGCTCGTCGAAGCGCTGCGCGGGCACGAAGGCCATCGCGAGGGAGAGCAGGCGGGGGTCGATGCTGTCGGCTGGCAGCGCCTGACCCGCCCGATCGGTCGATATATCCATAAGCGGTCGCTCCTTGTCGTCGTTGGGATGTGAGGCGGTGCCTCATCCCAATCTATGCCATGCAAAAAAATACGGTGAAACCGTTGACCGATCGTGCTATACTAAAAGGAAAGGAGGCATAGAGATATGATGGAGCTTTCTCAATATAAAGAACAGGCGGCGCAGGCGGCCGCACAGGTCTGCGAAGCCGCCAAGCTGCGTGCGGGCGAGCTGTTCGTCGTGGGCTGCTCGTCCAGCGAGATCCTGGGCGAGCAGATCGGCAGCCATTCGAGCGTCGAGGTGGCCGAGGCCGTGTTCGAGGGCATCGATGGCGTGCTGCGGGCGCAGGGCATCGCGCTGGCCGCGCAGTGCTGCGAGCACCTCAATCGGGCGCTGGTGGTCGAGCGGGCGGTGTGCGCCCGGTTCGGGCTCAAGGAGGTCAACGTCGTGCCCCAGCCCAAGGCCGGGGGCTCGTTCGCGACCACGGCCTATCGGCGTTTCGCCGATCCCGTGGCGGTGGGCGACCTCAAGCAGTCGGCTCATGCGGGCATGGACATCGGCGGCACGCTGATCGGGATGCACATCGAGCCGGTCGTGGTGCCGCTGCGCATCGCGGTCAAACACATCGGTGAAGCCGTGCTGCTGTGCGCCCGCCGTCGGCCGCCGTTCGTGGGCGGCAGCCGCGCGGTGTACGACGAAGCGCTGATGTGAGGATCTTATGGCACTAAAAGCAGTTTTTTTCGATCTGGACGACACGTTCTACACCAGCTTTCAGGCGTGCGACGCCTATGCGTATGAGCGGCTCGCCGCGTGGGCGGAGGACGCGCTGGGCGTGTCCGGCGCGGCGTTCACCGAGGCGTTCCGGCAGGCGCGACAGCAGCTGGCGCGGCAGCAGCCCGGTATGCCGCCCGTGCACGACCGCGTGCTGTTCGCGCAGCGGGCGCTCGAGCAGCTGGGCTGCGATGCGATCGGTCAGGCGCGGCGGGCGCACCGGGTCTATTGGGACGCGGTGCTGGAAAAAATGGTGCTGCGCCCGGGCGTGACCGCACTGCTGGACGACCTGCGGTGCGCGGGCATCCGCACAGCGGTCTGCACCGATATGCTGGCCGACATCCAGATGCAAAAGCTCGAGCAGCTCGGCCTGTCCGGCCGGATCGACTATCTGGTGTCGAGTGAGGAGGCCGGTATGGACAAACCCGGCGCCCCGATCTTCTGGCTGGCGCTGCAAAAATGCGGCTGCCTGCCGCACGAGGCGATCATGGTGGGCGATAACTTCCGGCACGACATCCAAGGGGCACTGGATGTCGGTCTGGCGGGCGTGTGGCTCAACTGGACCGACCTGCCCCGCCCGGCGGACACGCGCCCCTACATCGAAGCACACACCTTCACCGAGGCGGCGGCCTATATCCGCACGCTATTGTGACAAGATACAGACAGGAGAGGATCAGGATGGAACATTTCGATTATAAGCCGAGCGGCGTCTGCCCGATGCAGATCTCGTTCGATCTGGAGGGAGACACCGTGCACAACGTGGCCTTTCTCGGCGGGTGCAACGGCAACCTGCAAGCGATCAGCCGCGTGGTCGAGGGCATGACCATCGCGCAGATCGAGGGCTATTTCAAGGGCGTGTCGTGCAGCGGCCGGGGCACGAGCTGCTCCGACCAGCTCGCGACCGCGGTGCGCACGGCCTACGAGAGCCGGCACTGACCGCCGACAGACAGCAAAAAGGCCGCATCCGCTCGAGCGGATACGGCCTGCCCGCCGGGCGCGGCCTGCTAGCGCAGGATATACAGCGCGGGGGCTTCGGCTGCCGCCTGCTCGACGCAGACGGCCAGACGATAGTCGCGGTCGGCCGGGAAATCCGGCAGGAACAGCGAAAACGTCCCCTCGACCTCGCCACATTCCAGATGGGGCGGCAGATGGCGGATGTCGATCCAAAAGCTGCGCAGCGGCAGATCGAGCCCGCGCCCGGTGGACTTGACGAAGCTCTCCTTGAGCGTCCACAGCTTGTAGAACGCATCGTCCCGCGCCGAGGGCAGCAGGGTATTGAGGTAGCGCACCTCCTCGCGGTGGAAAAAGCGGGTCGCGACATCGCGGCGGCCGGGCGCACAGCGCTCGATGTCCACCCCGACGGGATGGTCGCTGACGGCGCAGACCGCCCAATCCGACGAGTGGGACAAACTGAAATGGATACCGGGCTCGCTGACCAGATAGGGCTTGCCGCCCTCGGCGATCGACAGGACGAGCGGGTGCACGACCCATGGAAAATGCTGTTTGACGGCGTACTCCAGCAGCAGCGAGGCGGCGAAGCCCTGTTCCCGCGCCGCACCGCGGCGGCGGTCGAGCTGTTCGAGCCGTTCGCGCGACAGCCGCGCACGGGAGGCGCGGTCGTCCGGATCGACGGCGGATACAGGAATGGCATATACTGCGGTCAAAGTGGATCCCCCTTACATATGGTGCTCGGCCGTGCCGGGCTGGCGCGGCGCACAAGGCCGGCAGATGGACAGAGCGTCCGCCGAGCGGCGTGGCGCGGTGTGATCGATGCAGGATAAGCAGCCTTTTGGATATTATAGCACAAGGCGATATGGTTTGACAATTCTTCTTTTCGCGGCAGTCTGTCGCGGAGCGCGATCGGGAGAGGATGGAAGATATGAAAGAGCGGATCGGTGACATCTGGCGCAGATACCGGGCGCGGTGCTGCGGCATCGGGTCGGCGCTGCTGATCGTGTGGACGGTCATCGGCGGCTGGGGCGCCGCCGCGGAGGAGGAGCCATGTTTGTGTGACGGCGCAACGCCGCTCCAGCTAACAGAGGGTGATAAGATACAGTATTTGGAGGGAGGAGTCTATTACCTGCCCGAGTCTATGCCTAAATTGGATCGTCAGTTGATGGTCGATGGAGGTCAGAATGTTACGCTCTGCCTTCATGGTCATGGTTGGGAGATAGAGCAAAATCATTCTATCGCTGTTGCAGGCACGCTGACGATCTGCGATTGTGGAGGGACGGGTCATATCATAAAAGATAGAGAAAGTCTCACCTTAAAGACTTCAGATGCAAAAGAGAAGTACGCCGCGATCCGTGTCATGGAGGGTGGTACGTTGATCGTGAAAAGCGGTACATTGGAGTGCGCTGGCGGTGCGGTGGTATCAGTGGATAAAAATGGTTCGGTCATTATTGAAGATGGCAAGCTGAGCAGTTTCCAAACTGATAGTAAAAAGGCTTATCACGCACGGACGATCGCTTTGTATGGGGAAGGGAGTCATTGTACGATCAAGGGCGGTGAGGTATATTCGTATGGCCATGCTGCGGTTTATGCAGCTACTAATAGTACGATCGAGATCAGTGGTGGAGAAGTCGCCCAACCAGTGACAGAAAATACGACAATCGCCAAAGTCAACGGTCAGGGGGTCGAGGTATACCCAAAGACTGATAACACGGTCATTGAGCTGAATGGCGGTCAACTCGTCCTATCCGGCACGCCGACCTTCAAAAAAGGAGACGATTCCCCCACCATCCGGGTCGCCCAGCTGAGCGACAGCGTAGAAAATGCGCCGCTGGCCTTGTCACTGGATGGCACGCCGTATACGGGTTATCCGTTGCAGGTCAAGGTCGAAAAATGGGATGGACAGTATCTCGCCAAAGATGTGCCCAAGGAGTGCGCGGACAAACTGCAAAGCACTCCGACCATATACTACAACGATAAGGATAATACGTTCGGGAGCAAAGATCCGAGCATCCACGACTCTCATTCTCCCGGCGGTGGTCTCCAACCGATCGACTACAAAGAATGGCCGACGGAGGAAGGATGGCCGGAGGGTAATGCTCTCAATGATGGAAATTACTATCTGGCCGGCGATGTCGGGCTGTCTGAGAGCATCAAGATCACAGGGACAGTCAATATCTGCTTGAATGGCTATACCATCAGCAGCACCGACGAGTCCTGCTTCATCATCGAGTCGGGCGGTTCGCTCACGGTCTGCGACCACGGGGACGGCGCGATCGTCAGCAAGGCATCCTCCGAGACCACCGACAAGAGCATTTTCGCCGCGATCGAAAACCACGGCACGTTGACCCTGTACAGCGGCGCAGCCTGCGGCGACTGGATAGGCGTGCGCGACTACAAAACATAGCACAGACCCCAAAAAAGCGGTGTGGCAAGAGCCACACCGCTTTTTTGCTGCTGTCTCGCGTCACCGATAGCCGGCCTTCCACCGCTGGAGCGCCAGCGTCGCATCGCGGTAGCGCGTATCGGCGGTGGGCGTGCCCGCCGGCACGCCCAGGATCGCCGCATCCTCCTGCTGCACATAGCCGGTGGCCTTCCAGCGGTCGAGCGCCTGCGCATAGTCCTGCGCCTGCGCCCGGCTCGACAGGCCGGACTGGTAGCTGCGCCACGCCAGCGTGGGCGTGCCGTTCCAAAAGCCGGTCAGCCCGGCGATCGACAGGCTGTGGTCGCGGTCGGCGTTGAACTGCGCGAGCTGCGCCTGCGCCTGCGCGAGGGCGGCGGTCTCGGTGGCGGCATCGTAGTCGCTCTCGAGGGCGGCCTCGCGCCCGGTGGCGGCGGCCTGCGCGGCGGCACGCGCGGTCAGACGGGCGCGTTCCAGCGCGTTCAGGTCGCTGCGGTAGCGGTCGTCGAGCGCGATCCGGCTGGTCTCGGCCGCGCCCGTGGTCGGGGCGGCGTGGTGCGCGTCCATGTGCAGGCCGAGCGCGGCCAGCTTTTCGGTGTTGACCAGCGCGCTGCGGCGGGCGTTGATGTCGGTCTGGGTCATGCCGGCGGTGTAGTCGCGCTCGATCGTCGCAAGATCGGTCTGGAGCTGCTGCGCGATGCGCTGGCGTGCGGCCGCGAAGCGTGCCAGCCGCGCCCGCTCGGCGGCGTCATAGAGCTGGCTGACCGCGTGGCTGGTGCTGCTTTGGCCGCGCCCGCCGCCGCTGCTGACCGAATAGGGGCGATAGTCGCCGTTCCACGTCGCCACCGCGTCGTTCGACGCGACCTTGCCCGCCAGACCCTCCGCGTCGATCTTGTTTTGCCGCTCGGCGAGCAGCGCTTGGCGCTCGTTCGCGTCCTGCGTGCGTGCGATCGCCTCGGCGTAGTCGAAATCGTCCTTGTAGTTTTTTGCCAATGGGCTCCCTCCTTCGTCACAGCACGGTCTGTCCCTGCGTCCAGCGGATCGTGAGCGCGAGCAGACCGAAGGGCTCGTCCGGGCGGTCGTTGCCGATGCGCACCGCGAACAGCGGCATCCGATGCTGCCGCCAGCGGGTGCGGTAGCTGACCGCGCCGGGGATACAGCGGAACGACAGCCGCGATAGGTCGAGCGTGCGGAACGAGAACAGATCCATATCGCGCGACAGAGCGAGCGTCGTGCCGTTTTCGCTTTCATAGCGGACGGTCGCGCCTGAGCGCGGATAGGGCATGAGCGTCGGGATCACGTCCCGCACGGTCTTGACCCGTCCCCAGTCCGCGAGGGGCAGGGTGGGCGTGCGCCAATAGGCGTCGATCGCCGCGCCGTCGTCGCAGTAAGCGCCCCGCTCGTCCGGCCGGGCGAAACGGCACAGGCGGCCGTCGGCCGTGCCGAACCACAGCCGCCCCTCGAACACGGCCAGACACTGGGCGGGCACGTTCGTCCAGTAATACCAGATCGGGTCGCCGTTTTCGTCGGTCAGCGTGCCGTCGGCGATGTACAGGTGGTCGTTGACCGCCAGATAGTACCGCCCCTCGAACACGGCCGCGCAGGCATCGGCCAGCCCGTCCTCGGCGGCCAGCCGGGGCGCGACCGCGTCGGACACCGAACGGATCGTGCGCTGCTCGGCCACGGCCGTGCTGTATACGGCCTGCACGCCGCGTGCAGACAGGAACAGCGGCAGATCGTGCAGGGTGGCGAAGCTGCGCGGCGCGACCGCGCCCTCGCCGTGTGCGCCCTGCTTGAGCGGATAGAGCGCCGTGCCGTCGTCGGCCATCAGATAGGTGCGCAGATAGCTGGTCGCCTGCTGTGCGCCGCCCGCCTTGATGACCAATTGGCTGTCATACTGCTTGAGATAGCCCATGATCGCGGCGGCCTCGGTGCCCATGCGGGCGTAGCCCGTGTCCGGGAAGTAGGTGGGGTCATAGAGGCCGCTCTGCCAGTCGCGGTGGGGCGCGGCCGGGTCGCCCGCGAGGAACACGCGGGTGTCGTTCTTGCCGCCGTATAGCCCGGCGATGCGGCAGTGGTCGATCGTGTCGGCGTAGCCGGGCACGGTCTTGCTGAAGGTGATGGCCACGTTGGACAGCCCGTGGCCGTCCGGGGGCGCGCTGGCCAGCGTGACCACGCCCGCTGCGCGGTCGATCGCCGCGACCGATACCGGCTGGCCATCGACCGTGGCGGTGACGGCGGCCTCGTCCAGCGCGGTGGTGTCCAGCTGGAATCGGGTGGCCGTGCCGTCGCCGATGAAGGTGTTGATCCGCTTGGGCGTGAGCAGATCGACCGCCTCATACCGCGTGCCGCCGCCGGTGGGCGGCGCAGCGATCGTGGTGGTGGGCACATAGGCGATGTCGCGCACCTTGACCGCCTCCCACGCGGTGTCTGCGGCGTTGCGGCGCACGGCGCGGTAGGTCTGCCCGTCGAGCAGGTACAGCACGCCGTTCATCACGAACGACTGCGAGAACGCCGCGTTCATATCGGTGCACAGCGTGGTCTGCGTGCCGTCGGCGGCGCGGGCGAACAGCGTGTCACCGGCGTGCACGGCCATCCCGCTGCCGTCGGGCAGCGGGAACAGCCCGTAGAGCGGCGCACCGTAGCTGTGCTGGGTGTGCCAGCCCGTGCGCTTGACCAGAAAATCGTTCTGGTCGCAGATCAGGTTCTGCATATCGGGCGAGCGGGACAGCGAGACCTTGGTCGGGTGGGTGCGGAAGTCCGCGCCGCCGAAGCGGCTGATCACGGTCTGGCGTTCGATCTCGGGATAGGGGAAGTGGTAGGCGCGCATCAGATCATCTCCTGGATGCCGGTCAGCTCGGCCGGGCAGTGGCGCAGCAGCCGGTCGGTGTATTCGGTCGCCGCCCAGTTGAACTTGGCCTTGTCGTCATCGGCCACCAGCAGGGCGGCCAGACCATAGGGGAAGCACTCGCGCACGAGCCAGTCGTCCGCGGGGATCGGGTCGTCCAGCGCATCGAGCTGGGGCGGGACGGCGTGCGGCGTTTGGCCGTGCGCGACCCGATCGGCGTTGATCTCGCGCAGGCTGTTGGTCAGCAGTTGGTTGAGCGCGCCCAGCGCGAACGCCTGATAATAGGCGCCGCTGTCCGGCGTTTCGGACAGCAGGTTGAGCGCCGCACGGAAGCAAGCGGTTCCGGTCATGGGGATCCCTCCTTGGGTCGGTCATGGTGGGACGGAGGCGGTCGGCCGCCTCCGCCCGGATACGGATGGTCATTCGGTCGCGACGGGGGACGGGTATTTGCCGCCCTCGACCGCGTAGGCGCGGATCGAGCAGCCGTCGTCGGCCAGCAGCGTCTTGCCGGATACATAATCCCGGGCGCTGCTCGAATAGCGGGGGTCGGAGCCGTCGAGCGTATAGCGGATCGTCGCGCCGCTGCCGGCGGTGAGCTTGCCGCTGCTGATCGTCGGCGCGGCCGATGTCCGTCCGGCGGCCACCAGCGCGTATACGCCGCCGCATTTGGCGCCCAGCACATAGGCGTCGTAGTAGTGGCGTCCCTCGATCAGCGCGCCGGACACGCCGACCGGATCTTCGTGCACCTTGGCATCGGCGATCTTGTAGGGCATGAGCACCGCGTCCTTGTGCGTGACGAGGAAATACACGTCCTTGGGCAGATAGCTCTTGGGCACGCGCACCACGTTCATGCCGAACACCTCGCCGCACACGCCCTTGGCGATCGACTGCCGCGCGAGCACGTCCACGCCCGCGAACTCGTCCGAGGTGCACACCAGCTTGTACATCTCGCTGGTCAGATAGAGATAGCGGTCGTCGTCCGGCACGAGCGCGTCGTCGAGCGCCTGCGAGGCATCGGCGATCTTGCTGATGATGTCGGCCTTGGTCGGCTTGGCCGCGCTCTCGGCGATCGTGCCCGCCATGGTCACGAAGCGGCGGAAGGCGTATTTGTCCGCGGCGGGCGTAGATTTTTCGTTGAGCTGCAAGCGCAGCATATCGGCGGCGTTCTTGACCAGGTTTTGGTCGAGGTCGTTGCCCTTGTCGATGGTCAGCGTGAACGCCTTGTCCTGCGTCATGGTCAGCTCCTGCACCACGTCTTGCATCTCGGTCACGTCGCCGTAGCGCGCCAGACCGCCGTCGCGGTCGTAGTCCACCTCCTCGACCGTGATCGGCGTGTACACCTTGAGCGTCTTGACGCCGGTCAGGTCGAAGGTGTCGGCAGTCTTGCCCTTGATGAAGGACGCGCGGGTGAATACCTCGGCGATCTGGTCGGAATATTTGCTCGCGAGATTGATAGCCATAGAAAAGACCTCCTTGGATGGTCGGGATGGATGATGGATGGGGGACAGGCCGCCGCCTCAGCGGCCGAGCAGGGCGAGCGTGACCGGATCGACACCGGCCGGCTCGCCGTCCGAATGGGCGGAGCCGACCGCGGCGCGGCGGTTGCGCTGGTTGATCTCGAGCGCGGCCAGCGCGTCGCGCAGCTCGGCGATCTCCCACTTGCGGTAGGCCGAGACCAGCGAGCCCTCCTGCTGCGCCCAGTCCCACACCTGCGCGGGGATGTCCTCGGGGCGCACCGTCGGGTATTCCTCGACGAAGGCGGCATAGATCTGCCCGTCGGGCAGGGCGTTGGCCGCGCGGTTGCGGCGCACATAGGCGTTCTGCTTGGACAGCCCCAGACTGGCGGCCTCGATCAGCTCATCCAGCGTCAGCGTGACGAGCTGCCCGTCCACCGGCACCGAAAAGGTCGGCTGGGGCGGCTGCGGGGCGGCCGCAGCGGGCGTATCGGCTGCGAAAGGGTCGGTCATCGGCGGCAGCCCAGTGGGCTGCTCATCGGGGCTCTGTTTGCGCTCGGTCTGCATCGTTCGGTTCCTCCTTTTGCTGCTGGCGCTGCACGCGCAGGGCGTGCAGCAGGTCGTGTTTGCCGCGCACCTGATGGTCAGGCACGTTTTCCAGATAAACGAGGGGATCGGTGATGATCCCGCTCTCGAGCAGGTGGTCGTTGGTCATGGTCTGCATGGTCTCCGACCAGTAGCTCGCCGCGCCCACGTCCACCTGCAAGCGCATATCCTGCCCGGCGAGCGTGGAAAAGTCGAAGGATCGCCGCTGCGGCTCGCCGCCGTCCTCGCCCGGCAGGACGACCGTGCGCACGCCATAGTGCACGCCCATCAGGTCGAGGAAGATCCGCGCCCAGTCCTCGGTGGCGCGGTAGAACGCCATGCGGGTCAGCTCGAGCGGGGCGGCGGTCGCCTTTTGCACCGCGATGATGGCCGAGGTGTTTTCGGGCTTGACCGTGCCGAGCGCGGCCTCGCTCGCGCCCATCAGCTCGGCGGTGTCGGTCATCATCTGCCGGAGCAGGCCGCGCACCTGCCCGGAGATGTCGGGCGCGCGGAACGCGGTCGCGATCGCGGTGTTCGGGTCGCCGCGCATACCGATCGCCTTGCCCACGTCGTTCGACCAGCCGTTGGGGAAGCGGGTCATGTCGTAGATGATCTTGGGGAAGGCGACCTGCTTGATGCACTGCACATACATCGAATACAGCTTGTTGATCGCGATCTGGTTGGGGATCGCCTCGGTCAGCGGGCTCTCGCCGTGGCACGAGCCGCGCACCCGCTCCCAGCACAGGTGCGTCACCGGGTAATAGCGGTAGGGCAGCACCTTTTCGCGCATGATGCACGCGGTGCGGGTGGTCTTGGTGAAGGCGATGCCGCCCGCCGTGCGGCGCAGATGCAGCAGCACGGTCACGCGCTCGCCCGTGCCGGACAGGGCGCGGCGCGTGCGGTCGCCGTCGTCGTCCGGGCGGATGGCCGCGACCGCGTCTGCGCCCATGCCGTTCGCCCGCGCCTCGCGGCGCACGTCGTCCACGTCGCGCCGCATGGCGAGGATCAGATAGGGCTGGCGCTGCACCTCGTCGCAGGCCGGGTCGCCGAAGCAGACGTTGACCGAATCGATCAGCTCGGCGGTGATGTCGCCCTTGACCGCCTGCCCGGTCTCGATCGCGGGATCGAAGTGCAGGTACAGGCAGGCATCGCCGTCGATGCAGGCGTTTTTGAGCAGCGGCCGGCCGAGCGCCTTGACGCCCGACCGCTCGATCGCGGCGGCGAACGCCCGGTCGAGGATCCGCGCCGTTCGGCGGCCGTCCGCATCCATGTCGAACGGCTGGACGTGCACGGCCACATCGTCGGACACCAGCATGGACACGAACAGGTTGACGCAGCGCCGCAGCACGTTGAAGATCAGCGGGTCGAGCGACTGCACGCGCAGCCCCTCCCACTGGCGGCCGAGGTAGAACGCCTCGTTGCGGCGCACGCGGTCGTAGAGGCCGATCGAGCGCTTGTAGTCGCGGTCGCGCTCATAGCGCTGCCAGATCGCCGCGGGCGAAAGATCAAACCGCATGGTCGTCCTCCTCCTGTCCATAGGCCATCAGTGCGGCCAGATCGCGGCTGAGCGCGTCGCCGGTGGGGTCGGGCGCGTCGTGCCGGTCGGGGCGGCGGGGCAGGGCGGGCAAGGCCAGCCCGCCGGAGATGACCGCGCCGGTCAGCACCAGCAGCACCGCGCTCAGGCAGTAGCATAACAGTTCCATAGGCTCCTCCTTTCATACAGGGGACGGGCAGCCGCCCGCCGCTGGGGTCAATACCGCAAAAATTCTCCCACCTCGCAGTCATATAGGGTCGGGGTTTGGGGCTTGGGCGGCTCATACACGGTGGCCGCGTAGCCGCGCAGCGCATCCGGCGCGTGGGTCAGCTCATGCGGCGTGTTGGACACGTCCGAGGGGTCGCGTCGGTCGTGCTGGAGCGCGGGCAGCGTGCGGATCAGCGCGCGGCAGGTGTCGAAGATGGTCAGCCGGGGGCGCAGCACGCCCTGTGCGTCCCGCCGGGGCAGGAGCAGCTCGTGCAGCGCCAGCCAGCCGGCGACGCGCTCGTTGCTGCTCTTGTCGAAGTCCAGCCCGCAGTCGGCGAACAGCTCGACCGCGCTCCGGCCGGTCTCCTGCCGCCGGTTCCACAGATCGGGCGGCGCAAGGCGACAGTCGATGCGCTCGCCGGGCATCTCGCAGGCGAGCAGCGCGGCCGCGGCCTCCGAGATGATGAGCCCGGGCTGGTACAATTCGCGATAGACCACGCTGTGCCCATCCGGGCTCTGCGCGATCCACAGCGCCGCCAGCATATCCAGCCCGTAGTCGATCGTCAGATAGCGCCGCCAGTGCCGGGGGATCGGGTGGGGCGGCGTGACGTGCAGCGCGGGCGAGAACTCGCTGAAATAGCGCCCCTCGTCCAGCTCCCACACGCCCTCGAGCAGCGCCCGGCGGTCGTGCGGGGCGAGCTGGCGCAGCCGCTGCTCGTATCCCGCATCTGCCCGGTGCAGGAAGGGGTTGTCCGACAGCCGGGCGGGCAGGAACAGCCGCGTGCCGCCGCAGTCGAACACGGTGTCCGGCGGCATCGGGTCGATGTACCGCGCCTTGACCCAATGATGTCCCACGCCGCCCGGATTGGTGGTCGAGCGCACCAGCTTGGGATAGCCGTTCGCGCCCCGCACGCGGGAGAGCAGATAGGTGAACTGGCTCTCGGTGAAGTGGGTCAGCTCGTCGAAGCGGATCACGTCGTATTCGGCCGACTGATAGCGGGTCACATCGCTCTCCGCGTCGCAGTAGCCGAACTCGAGCACCGAGCCGTTGACGAATTGCCACAGGTGGTCGCTCACCTTGTAGGTCGCGACCGCCTGCGGGAACAGCCGCAGCGATGCGGGCACGAGCGAGCGGTCGAGCTCGGGCAGGGTGCGCCGCAGCAGGAGCTGCCGCGACCCGGCATACACCACCGCGAAGCGCAGCGCGTCGAGCAATTGGCCGTGGCTCTTGCCGCCGCCCGCCGCGCCGCCGAACAGCGTCTCGAACGCCTCGGACCGAAGGAACGCCGCCTGCCGCCGCGTTATGGGGAACTCGTATCGTCGATGATCCGGAACACGATCTCGACCGGCGCGGGCGGCTCGCGTGCCGCGTCCTCCAGCAGCGCCCCCTTGCCGACCGTCCGATCGAGGATCTCGCGGATCGCGGTCAGGCGGCTGTTCGCAGGCGCTTCCGCGTCGTCTGCGATCTCGTACAGCAGCCGGATCAGCTCCTCCGGCTGGTGCTTTTTGCGCACAATGGCCTCATCTCCTTTCCGGGAGGGGCGCGGTCTGCCCTCCCTGTGCAGCAAAGAATAGCCGCACCGCGGCCGAATGTCAAGAACAAATGTTCGATTTTTCCGCACTTGCAATTTATAGACCACTGCGGTATGCTGGATAGGAACGACGAAATGAGCAGGAGGTCCTTTTATGCCTTTGATCGAACTGATCGCGCTCGATCTGGACGGTACAGCGCTCACGCCGGACGGCACGGTGTCCCACGCCACCCGGCAGGCGGTGCGCCGCGCCCGCGCGGCGGGGCTGCGCGTGGTCGTCTCGACCGGCCGCATCGGCGGGGAGGCGCGGGAGTTCGCGGCGCAGCTGGATGCGGACGACCTGATGGTGACATCGGGCGGCGCCACGCTGTCGAGCGCCGCGACCGGACGGTGCACCATGCGGATGTCGATGCCGTGGGAGGCCGCCGTGCAGGTGGCCGCCGTGGTCGAGCGCATCGGCATGACCGCCATGATCTACGCGGGCGAGCGCCTGCTGATCACGCCCTATGACGACCTCGGCTTTGGCCGCTATAAGTCCAACGAGGGCTATCTGGCGGTCAAGCAGGTCGTGCCCTCGGTCGCCGAGCATATCGCCGCCCACCATCTGTCGGTGGACAAGGTGTTCGTCCGCAGCCAAGACCCGATCACGCTGGCCAACGCGCGGGCGCGGATCGAGCAGATCGCCGGCGTGCGCGTCATGAGCTCGGCGGCGGACAACCTCGAGGTCGTCACACCGGCGGCCGACAAGGGCACGGCGCTCGGTATGCTGTGCCGCACGCTGGGCACCGATCTGTCCCGTGCCGCCGCGATCGGCGACAGCGAGAACGATCTGGAGATGCTGCGGGCGGTCGCGCTGCCGATCGCGATGGGCAATGCGACCGATGCGGTCAAGGCGGTGTGCCGCCGCGTCACGCTGACCAATGCGCAGGACGGCGTCGCCGCCGCGATCGGCCAGATCCTCGCCGAGAACGACCGATCGCGCTAAAAATGGTGGTATTTGCCACCGGGATATGCTATAATGGACATATCTATCGACTTTGTGAAAGGGAGACACAACAATGAGTTTATGGTTCGCCGCGTTTCAGGGGCTGGTGCAGGGCTTGACCGAGTTCCTGCCTGTTTCCTCCTCGGGTCATCTGGTGTTGGTGCAAACGCTGTTCGGTGACGATCTGGAGATGAACTATATGCTGTTCAACGTGCTGCTGCATTTCGGCACGCTGCTCAGCGTGATCGTGGCCTTCTGGAAGGATGTCAAGGAACTGGTCATCGAGTTTTTCGGCTGGGTGCGGGATGGATTCAAGCTCCAAGACCGCCCCTATCGCCGCTTCATCGTCATGCTGCTGCTGACGATCGTGCCCATGTTCGCCATTTTGCCGATCAAGAGCAAGCTGGAGGCCGCGTTCTCCTCGCCGCTGCTGGTCGGCCTGCTGCTGCTGTGCACGGCGGCGCTGCTGTTCCTGTCGGAAAAGGCGCCCCGCCGTCAAAAGACCGAGCAGAACGCCACGTGGCTGGACGCGCTGCTGGTCGGCGTCGCCCAGTGCTTCGCCGTGCTGCCCGGCCTGTCCCGCTCGGGCACGACGATCTGCGCCGGTCTGTTCCGCGGCTTCTCGCGGCCGTTCGCGGTGCGCTTCGCGTTCATCATGTCGCTGCCCGTCGTGCTGGGTGCCAATATCTTGGAGCTGGCCGAGGTGTTCCGGTCGCCGGCCACCGCGACGGGGGGCGTGTCGCTCGCCTGCTATGCGGTCGGCATCCTGACCGCGATGGTGTCCGGTCTGGTGGCGATCCGTCTGGTCGATCTCGTGACCAAGCGCGGCAATTTCCGCCCGTTCGTGGTCTATTGCACGCTGGCCGGCACGGTCGTCATCGTCGCCAGCCTGATCCGCATGGTCTGATCGACGCATGACGCAACAAAAGAAACGAGGTCAAAACACGTTGTCTGCAAGGAAAAATACGACCAAAAAGACCACGTCGCGCAGCAAGCAGGTGCAGCGCGCGCCGGAGGACGAGGCGCTGCTCTCCCGCGGGGGCTGGGGCGTGGTCTGGGGCGCGATCGGGCTGCTGTGCCTGATGGCGATCCTGCCGATCGACGGGGCGCTGCTCCGCTGGCTCGACCGCGGCGTGTCGGCGATGATCGGGCGGGGCGGCTATGTGCTGCCGTTCGCCCTGCTGGCGCTGTCCGGGCTGCTGTTCGCGCGTCCCAAGGGGCCGGTGCGCCTGCGGGGCAGCTGCATCGGGCTGCTGCCCGTGCTGCTGGGCAGCATCGTCCACGCCTTCACCTGTCCGAACGAATACACCTTTTCGATGAAAACGCTGCTCGCGCTGGTGCGCACCGGGACGGAGGGGCGGTCGGGCGGCCTGCTGTCCGGCGGGCTGTATGTGGTGCTCGAATGGGCGCTGTCGTCGGTCGGGGCGCTGCTGGTGCTGCTGCTGGCGGCGGTGGCCGCGCTGCTGGCGGCCTGCCATGTCACGCCGCAGGCGCTGGTGGAGATGTTCCGCGCCCCGGCATACGAATACGAGGACGAGGAGGAGCGCGAGCGCTATGAAGCGCCGCCCCGCCTGCCCAATGTCTACGAGGCGGCCGCCTCCTTCGCCCAAAAGCGCGAGGAGCGGCGCAGCGCCCGGCGCAAGCGGGATTTCGACATCCCGCTGGACACCGAGCCGCCGGGCGAGGACAAGCCCGGGCGCGACCCGAACGCGCCGCCCCTCCGCCCGCAGGGCAGCAAGCCGATCGCGCCCGATGAATATCTGCGCGCGCTCAAGGCCGAGACGACGAACGAGGGCGTGCACATCGTCGATCTGATGGACGAGACGCCCGAGCAGGCCGCGCCGCCGGTCGTGCTGGCCGAGACCAAGCCCGCCAAGCCGGAGCCGCCGCAAAAGATGAGCGCGGACGAGCAGACCGTGCTCAACGGCCAGATGGACGAGAGCCAAAAGGCGCCGCTGGCCGCCTATGACTATCCGCCGATCGACCTGCTCGAGCAGGGCAAGCCGGTCTCGGCGCGCGGCGCGGAGAGCGAGCTGCGCGAAAACTCGGCCTGTCTGGTCGATACGCTCCAGTCGTTCAATATCGATGCGCAGATCATCGGCATCGTGCGCGGCCCGTCGGTCACGCGCTTCGAGATGACCATCCCGCGCGGGATCAAGCTCTCGCGCGTCACCGCGCTGTCGGACGACATCGCGCTGTCGCTGGGCGCGTCCAATGTGCGCATCGCGCCGATCCCGGACAAGGTCGCGGTCGGCATCGAGGTGCCGAACAAGGTGGTCAACACGGTCTACATCCGCGAGTGCATCGGTGCGCCGTCCTTTTCGAGCGCCCGCAGCCGCCTGTCCTTCGCCGTGGGCAAGGACATCACCGGCAAGCCGGTCATCGGCGACATCGCCAAGATGCCGCATATGCTGATCGCCGGCACGACCGGCTCGGGCAAATCGGTCTGCATCAACTCGATGCTGATCTCGCTGCTCTATAAATCCACGCCTGAGGAAGTCCGGCTGATCATGGTCGATCCCAAGATGGTCGAGCTGGGCAACTACAACGGCATCCCGCACCTGCTGATCCCGGTCGTGACCGACCCCAAAAAGGCGGCCGGTGCGCTCAACTGGGCGGTGGGCGAAATGGAGCGGCGCTACAAGCTGTTCGCCGACCATCAGGTGCGCAATCTGGTCGGCTATAACGACCTGATGCGCGCCGAAAAGGCCAAGGCCGAGCCGCTCGAGGAGGGCGCGCCCGACCCCTATCAGGTGCTGCCGCAGATCGTGATCGTGATCGACGAGCTGGCCGACCTGATGATGGTCGCCGCCAAGGAGGTCGAGACCGCGATCTGCCGCATCGCGCAAAAGGCGCGTGCCGCCGGGATGCACCTGGTCGTGGCGACCCAGCGCCCCTCGGCCGATGTCATCACCGGCATCATGAAGGCCAACATCCCGTCGCGCATCGCGTTCGCGGTGGCCAGCCAGATCGAGTCCCGCATCATTTTGGACACGACGGGCGCGGAAAAGCTGATCGGCAAGGGCGATATGCTCTATGCCCCGCTGGGCGAGGGCAAACCCACCCGGGTGCAGGGCTGCTTCATCTCGTCGGACGAGATCGAGGCCGTGATCGGGCACATCAAGCAGACCAGCACGGCGGAATACAACGAGGAGATCCTCGAGCACATCGAGCGTCAGGCCGAGCAGGCCGACGGCAAGGGCGGCGCGTCCGGCGACGCGGACGGCGACGAGGACGAGATGATCGAGGAGGCGATCGATGTCATCATGGACAGCCGACAGGCGTCCACCTCGATGCTGCAACGCCGCCTCAAGCTGGGCTATGCCCGCGCCGCGCGGATCATCGACCAGATCGAGCAGCGCGGCATCATCGGCCCCTTCGAGGGCTCCAAGCCGCGCCAGATCCTGATCTCCCGCGAGGAGTGGCAGGAGATGAAGCTCCGGCGGCACGATCCGCTCGGTTGAGATCGGAAAAACGGCCGCCAAACGGCGAGCGCCGCTGTCTGCAAGAGCAGACAGCGGCGCTTTTTTTATCCCTCCGTCCAGTCGAACGGCTGCTCGTCGGTGTCGTCGCCCCGGCGGCAGATCGCCTCGATCACGCAGTCCTGCACGGCCTCGACGCAGCCCTCCAGATCGCGCAGCACCTCCTGTTCCCAAAAATGCAGCACGATCCAGCCCGCGTTGCCGAGCAGACGGTCGTTGCGCTCGTCGCGGGCGATGTTCTCCTCGATCTTTTCCAGCCAGTAGGCGCGGTTGGCCTTGAGCCGTTCGCGGCGGTGTATCCAGCCATACCCATGCCAAAACGCGCCATCGACGAAAATGGCGATCCGGTACTTGGTCAGCGCGATGTCGGGCGAGCCGGGCAGCTTTTTGTCGTTGAGCCGGTAGCGGTAGCCCTGCCGCCAGAGCGCTTTGGCGAGCGCGGTCTCGGCCTTGCCGCGCTTGAGACGCACGCGGGACATCCGCCGCCGCGTCGCGGGCGTCGAATCGTAGGAATGGGGGTGCTTCATCATATCAGTCCTGTGCAGCGGGGCGCGGGCGGAAAAAGTGCTTGATCTTTCGCCCCGATCGTGCTATAATCGTTACTGCCATTATATCAAACAGAGAGGGGCTGCGAAAGTGGCGGATGCGACAAAAACGATACGGGTGGTCGAGCTCTTCGCCGGGGTCGGCGGGTTTCGCGTGGGGCTCGAGCGCTGCTCCAAGGCGGCGTTCCGCACGGTCTGGGCGAACCAGTGGGAGCCCGGCCAGCGCGGCCAGTGGGCGTATCAGTGCTACACCAAGCAGTTCGGCGCACAGGCCAACTGCGTCAATACCGACATCGCGACCGTGATCGACGACGTGCCCGCGCACGACCTGCTGGTCGGCGGCTTTCCCTGTCAGGATTACTCGGTGGCCAGCACGGGCGCGAAGGGCATCGAGGGCAAAAAGGGCGTGCTGTGGTGGTCGATCGACGCGATCATCCAAAAGCGCCGCCCCAGCTATGTGCTGCTCGAGAACGTCGATCGCCTGCTCAAATCGCCCGCCAAGCAGCGGGGGCGGGATTTCGGCATCATCCTCAAATGCCTGCACGACAGGGGCTACGGCGTCGAGTGGCGCGTCATCAACGCCGCGGACTACGGCAACGTCCAGCGCCGCCGCCGCACCTTCATTTTCGCCTATCGCGACACGACCGCGCAGTATGGACGGGCGGCGCAGGCGCTGTCGGCGGACGGTGCGCTGCCGTGGATCGCGCAGCAGGGCTTTTTCGCGCAGGCGTTCCCGGTCGATGCGCAGCCGGACGGCAAGAAAAAGCCGACCACGGTCGATCTGGGCGGCTATGCCGATCTGGTCGCGGTGACGAACGACTTTCAGGCCGCGTTCCGCAACGCGGGCGTGATGCACGGGGGGCGCGTCTATTCGGCCGAGCTGCGCCCGGCCTATACCGGCCGCTGCGGGCTGCTGGGCGATGTCGTGACCGATGCGCCGGTGCCCGACCGGTATTTCATCCCGGACGACCAGCGCGAAAAGTGGGTCTATCTCAAGGGCGCCAAGCGGATCGAGCGCGTGTCCAAGCAGGGCTTCGCCTATCGCTTCGTCGAGGGGACGATCGCCTTTCCCGATCCGCTCGACCGCCCGGCGCGCACCATGCTGACGAGCGAGGGCACGACCAACCGCAGCACGCATATCATCTGCGACCGGCAGACCGGCCGCCTGCGCCGCCTGACGCCCGAGGAATGTGAGCAGATCAACGGCTTCCCGCCCGGCTGGACGGATACCGGGATGCCCGAGCGCCAGCGGTATTTCATCATGGGCAACGCGCTCGTCGTGCCGCTCGTCGAGCGGATGGGCGCGCAGCTGCTCAGCAGCCTTTGAGCGCCGTTCGCGCCCATGCCCCCTTTGCATTTCGCGCGATCTGTTGTATAATAGAGAGCATATCCTATCATCAGAGCGTGCCGCTGCCGTGGGACGGCTGCCGCAGGACGAGGCCGCCGCACGACCGGCACCGCATATCGTTTGGAGGTAATCTATATGTCTTTGACCAAGATCGACATCACGACCCAGCCGCTGCGCCCGTTCGACCTGATCGGCCAGCAGTGGATGCTGGTCTCCGCCGGCACAGAGGAAAAGTGGAACACCATGACCGCTGGCTGGGGCGGGATCGGCGTGATGTGGGGCAAGCCCGCCGCGACCTGCTACATCCGCCAGAGCCGCTACACCAAGGCGTTCGTCGATGACGCGGCGTATTTCACGCTCACCTTCCTGAAGGACGGTCACCGCGACGCGCTCGGTCTGCTGGGCAGCAAGTCCGGCCGCGAGATCGACAAGATGCACGAGAGCGGCCTGACCCCGGTGTTCGTCGAGGGCCAGCCGACCTTCGAGGAGGCCGCGCTGGTGCTGGTCTGCCGCAAGCGCGGCGTGACCGACATCGCGCTGTCCGATATGGACAGCGAGGTCTGCGACAAGTGGTACGCCGACGGCGACTATCACACCATGTACATCGGTGAGATCGTGGCCGCCTATCAGGGATGAGCGTGGGCGCACACGGCGCGAGGGAACAGACGCATGGCGGTCGGGCGCGGTCGGCGCGCCCGTCCGCTGTGCGCGACGCGATCGGAGGGATCGAGCTGTGAAAAAACGACTATGCAGCCTGCTGCTGGCGGCGCTGCTCGCGCTCGGCGCGATGCCGTCTGCGCTGGCAGGCTATGAATATTTCGTCCCACAGGCCAGCTATGCGCCGGGGCAGTTCACCGATGTGCCCGAGGACGCTTGGTATGCCCCCAATGTGCGTGCCGCCTATGAGTATGGGCTGATCGATGGCACATCTGCGACGACCTTCACGCCCGACGCGCCGCTCAAGGTCGCCGAGGCGGTCAAGCTGGCGGTCTGCCTGCACCAGATCTACCACACCGGACAGGTGACGGTCGCCCGGTCGCAGCCGTGGTATCAGAGCTACGTCGAGCAGGCGCTGCAAAGCGGCATCCTCGCCGCCCCGCGGTCGGACTACACCGCACCGGCCACGCGCGCCGTGTTCGCGAGCGTGCTGGCGGCCGCGCTGCCCGCGCAGGCGCTCCCCGCGATCAACACCGTGCCCGAGGGCGCGATCCCCGATGTCGCCGCGACAGCGTCCTATGCGCCGCCGGTCTATCTGCTGTATCGCGCGGGCGTGCTGACCGGCGTGGGCGATGGCCGGTTCTTACCGCACGACACGATCAAGCGCAGCGAGGCCGCCGCGATCGTCACCCGCATGGCCGATCCCGGTCTGCGGCGGTCGGTCGCGCTGCCTGCCCAGCCCGCGCTGACCGCTGACGAGATCTACGCCCGCTGTCTGCCCGCCGTGTTCAAGCTGTATGCCTATGACAGCGCCGGGCGGCTGCAAGGCAAGGGCAGCGGCGTGGTGCTCAGCCCGGATGGAGACGCCGTCACCTGCGGCCATCTGGTCAACGGCGTGTACCGGCTGGTCGCCGAGATGGCGGACGGTGTCAAGCGCGAGGTCAGCGTCTATGAGCTGGACACGAGCGCCGACATCGCGCATATCCGCGTGGTCGGCAGCCGTTTGCCCTATCTCGAGCGGGCGGCCGCGCCGCAGGTGGACGATGTCGTGTTCGCGCTGGGCTATCCCGGCGGCGGTGCGGCGCGTGTCACCGAGGGGCGCGTGCTCGATCCGGCGGATACCAGCCTCGCGGAATACGGTGTCCCGCTGATCGAGAGCACGGCGTCCATCATCAGCGGCAACTCGGGCGGTGCGCTGCTCGACGGGCAGGGCGAGCTGCTCGGGGTGACGGTCAGCAGTTATAGCGGCGGCAGCCCGTCCTATACCGTGCCCATCGACGTGCTCGACCGCATGAGCGCGGCCGTGGCGGTCAGCCCGGCCGACTACGCCCACGCCCACCGGCCGGATGCCGCCCTCTGCTACGACCGGATGTACCCGGTGCCCGACTTCGGCGTGCTGCTCGGCGTGCCGCTGCTCGGCTCGGAGCGCGACCGCGGCACGACCTGCTTCTATTACCGGCAGGCCGACCTGCCGCCGGACGCACAGCAGCAGTACTATGCTGCGCTCAACGCGCATACCTTTTATCAGTTCTCCGGCGGCAAGTTCACCTCGTCGGCGGGCTATCTGTATGCCGTCAAGCTCTCGGAAACGACCTATCAGGGAACGCCTGCGCTGGCCATATCGGTGTCCGGCACGAGCGCCCGCACGATCGGCGGCCTGCCCACGGCCGCCGGTCTTTTTTCGCGACAGCGCCCCGGCGCAGCGGGTCGTTCGGTAAACAGCTGGTCAAATATGGGCAAAATGTGAAAGAAATATAAACAAGAGTTGTGCAGACGGGAGTATATTCTGGCAAAATGCACAATAGGATGTTAATAAATCGGTGAGATCCCACAATGGAATCGCGTGTATACTGCGTGCTATAATAACTTACGTGTGATAGAAGTGAGTGTTGAAGAGAAAGTAAAGAATGATTGGAGGAAAAGAGCGAAAATGAAGAAGTACGTTTATATGTTCCCGGAGGGCAACGGGTCGATGCGTGAGCTGCTCGGCGGCAAGGGCGCGAACCTGGCGGAGATGACCGTGCTGGGTATGCCGGTGCCGCAGGGCTTCACGATCACCACCGAGGCCTGCACCCGCTACTATGAGGACGGCAAGACGATCCATCCGGAGATCCAGGAGCAGATCCTCGAGTATCTGGATAAATTGCAGCAGGTCACGGGCAAGACGCTCGGCGACCCGAATAAGCCGCTGCTGGTATCCGTGCGCTCGGGCGCGCGTGCCTCCATGCCCGGCATGATGGACACCATCCTCAACCTCGGCATGAACGACACGATCTGCGATGCGGTCGCCAAGCTGACCGACAACCCGCGTTTCGCGCGCGACTCCTACCGCCGCTTCATCCAGATGTTCTCGGATGTCGTCATGGAGCTGCCCAAGTCCACCTTCGAGGTGTTCATCGATCAGGTCAAGGAGAAAAAGGGCGTCAAGATGGACAACGAGCTCGACGCAGAGGATATGTCCGAGCTGATCGAGCTGTTCAAGGCGCACTACCAGAAGTCGCTCGGCGAGGAGTTCCCGCAGGACCCCAAGAAGCAGCTGATGGAGGCTGTCCGCGCGGTGTTCCGCTCGTGGGACAATCCGCGTGCCAATACCTACCGCCGCATGAACGACATCCCGCATTCGTGGGGCACGGCGGTCAACGTCCAGTCGATGGTGTTCGGCAACATGGGCGACACCTCGGGCACCGGCGTGGCCTTCACCCGTGACCCGGCGACGGGCGAAAAGAAGCTGTACGGCGAGTTCCTGATGAACGCGCAGGGCGAGGACGTCGTCGCGGGCATCCGCACCCCGCAGCCGATCTCGGCGCTGGCCGATACCATGCCCGAGGTCTATCAGCAGTTCGTCGATATTTCCAGCCGTCTGGAGCAGCACTACGGCGATATGCAGGATATGGAGTTCACGATCGAGAACGCCAAGCTCTATATGCTCCAGACCCGTAACGGCAAGCGCACCGCGCAGGCGGCGATCAAGGTCGCGGTCGATCTGGTCGATGAGGGCGTGTGCACCAAGGAGCAGGCGATCATGAAGGTCGAGCCCAAGCAGCTCGATTCGCTGCTGCACCCGACGTTCGTCCCGGCGGCGCTCAAGGCGGCGACCCCGATCGCGACCGGCCTGCCGGCTTCGCCCGGCGCGGCGTGCGGCGCGGTCTACTTCACCGCAGAGGATGCGGCGGCTGCGCATAAGAACGGCCAGAAGGTCGTGCTCGTCCGGCAGGAGACCTCGCCGGAGGACATCGACGGCATGGCGGTCGCCGAGGGCGTCATGACGGCGCGCGGCGGCATGACCTCGCACGCGGCGGTCGTCGCCCGCGGCATGGGCACCTGCTGCGTGGCGGGCGCCAGCGGCGTCAAGGTATCCGAGGAGGATAAGACCCTGACCTTCGCCGACGGCACGGTCGTCAAGGAGGGCGAGGCGATCTCGCTCGACGGCTCGACCGGCAACATCTATCTGGGCGAGATCGCGACGCAGGACGCCGAGCTGACCGGCGACTTCGGCCGCTTCATGGGCTGGGCGGACGAGATCCGCACGCTCAAGGTGCGCACCAACGGCGACACCCCGCGCGACGCGGTGCAGGCGCGCAAGTTCGGCGCAGAGGGCATCGGCCTTTGCCGCACCGAGCATATGTTCTTCGAGACCGAGCGCATCAAGGCCGTGCGTGAGATGATCGTGTCCGACACGGTCGAGCAGCGCCGTGCGGCGCTCGCCAAGATCCTGCCCATGCAGCGCGGCGACTTCGAGGGCATCTACCGCGCGATGGGCGGCCTGCCGGTGACCATCCGCCTGCTCGATCCCCCGCTGCATGAGTTCCTGCCGCAGGAGGATGACGACATCAAGGAGCTGGCCGACGAGATGGGCATCACCTTCGACAAGCTCAAGAGCAAGGTAGACGATCTGCACGAGTTCAACCCGATGCTGGGCACCCGCGGCTGCCGTCTGGACGTACTGTATCCCGAGATCGCGGAGATGCAGACCGAGGCGATCATCTCGGCGGCGATCAACGTCTGGAAGCAAGACGGGATCGAGATCACGCCCGAGATCATGGTGCCGCTGGTCTCCGAGATCAACGAGCTGCGCTTCGTCAAGCAGGTCATCAAGGCCAAGGCGGACGCGCTGATCGAGGCCTCCGGCCTGCCGATGCAGTATCTGGTCGGCACGATGATCGAGACCCCGCGTGCAGCGGTCACGGCCGATATGATCGCCGAGGAGGCCGAGTTCTTCTCCTTCGGCACCAACGACCTGACCCAGATGACCTACGGCTTCTCGCGTGACGACGTGGGCCGCATCCTCGAGACCTACTTCGACAAGAAGATCCTCGAGTCCGATCCGTTCGCCCGCCTCGATCAGCAGGGCGTGGGCAAGCTGGTCCGCTCGGCGGCAGAGGCTGGCCGCAGCACCCGCCCGAACATCAAGCTGGGCATCTGCGGTGAGCACGGCGGCGATCCGTCGTCGGTCGAGTTCTGCCATGCGGTCGGCCTGAACTATGTGTCCTGCTCGCCGTTCCGCGTACCGATCGCCCGCCTCGCAGCGGCGCAGGCGCGCGTCAAGGAGCTGGGCAAGGCATAAACACCCCCTAAAAACGTGAGCGAAGGGCTCCGGCGATCGGCCGGAGCCCTTCTTTTCGCGTGCGCCGCAGCGATCGACGCTTGCGCTCGTCCCGCCGATGCCGTATACTGGATAGGTACGTGGCTCGGCGGCAGGCGCCGGGTCGGGAAAGGAGCGACCGTACATGAATATCACCAAGGGCGACGTGCTCGAGCTGCGCCGCCGTTTGAAAAAGACCGAATGTACCTTCGGGCAGCTGTGTGGCTGCTATGTCAACAGCGGCAAGCAGGTCGTGCTCAAGTTCAGCCAGCCGTTTTCCGAGCTGGCGGAGGACGAATACCATAAATATCTGGAGATCGCCAAAAAGACGCTCTCGGGCACGCTCGGCAGCAACCTGCTCGAGTTGTCGTTCGACCGCGCCGAGCAGGCGACCGAGCGGCAGCAGTACCTGCTCGCGCTCAAGTCGAGCAAGCTGACCAACGAGGCGCTGCTCGACCGGCTGTACGAGCAGGTGATCGAGCAGTATGCCTATCCGGGCAACTACCTGATCTTGCTCTACCATGATGTGTATGACGTGCCCAGCCGCGCCACCTCGGGCGAGGAGCAGGACGAGTCCGAGGCGATCTACGAATACCTGCTGTGCGCGGTGTGCCCGGTCGATCTGGCCAAGCCCGCGCTCGGCTACCGGGAGGACGAGAACCGCATCGGTGCGCGGGTGCGCGATCAGGTGGTCGGTCTGCCCGATCTGGGCTTCGTCTATCCGGCCTTCAGCGACCGGGGCAGCGATGTCAACGCCGTCATGTATTACGTCAAGCCCGGGCGCGGCTCGCATCCCGAGCTGGTCGAGAACGTGCTGGGCTGCGTGGCGCAGCGCACGGCGGCCGAGGACAAGCTCGCCTTCCAGCGGGTGGTCAAGGACGCCTTTGGCGAGCAGGAGGAGCAAGCGGACGCGGCCTTTTTCCACATCCAGAAAACGATCAGTGATATGGTGGCCGAGCGCGAGCAGGACACGTCGCTGCCGCCCGTCAGCCTGACGGCCGAGACGGTCTGCGACCTCGCGGCCGAGGCCGAGGTGCCCGCCGACGTGCGCAGCCACATCGAGCAGGCGTATGCCCAGACCTTCGGCGAGATGCCGCCGGTGGCGGACAATGTGCTGGACAGCCGTCTGGTCGAGCAGGGCACGGTGCGGGCGCACACCGCCGCGCTCGAGCAAAAGGTCGCCGTGCTGCAACAGGAGCTGGCGCAGCAGGCCGCCGCCCGCGCAGACGACTTGCCGCCGTGGGAGGACGACCCCGCCGCCATCGACCTGCGCGTGCCCGCCGCCCGCGCCGCGCAGATCCGCGCCAGCGTCGTGGACGGGCAAAAATGCCTGCTGATTCCGCTGGAGGGCGAGGACAGCGCCACGGTCAACGGCCAGCGGCTGTCGCTGTGAGCGCACCGCGTCGGTTTTGCACAAAAATGCGCGGCGTACCGGGGCGGAAACCGTGTATTTTCATATTTCCCGTCACACGGCGTTGAAAACCGGCGGACGGGTGTGCTATACTACCTGTATCTGAGGTTTTGGAGCGTAAGATTATGGCATATGAGAGAAATGGCCGCCGTCCTCCCCGGGAGGATGACGGCACGCTGATCGAGGGGCGCAACGCCGTGCTCGAGACCCTGCGCGCAGGGCGCACGGTGGACAAGGTGTTCGTGGCCGAGGGCGCACGGATCGGCGACGTGGCGGCGGAGGCGCGGCGGCACGGCGTACCGGTCGTCACCTGCGACCGGCGCAAGCTCGACCACATGAGCCCGACCGGCAAGCATCAGGGCGTGATCGCGCAGGCCGCCGTGCAGAGCTATGTGTCCCTCGAGGACATCCTGCGCACCGCGCAGACGCGCGGCGAGCAACCGCTGATCGTGGTGTGCGACGGGGTGGAGGATCCCCACAATCTGGGCGCGATCATCCGCTCGGCCGAGACCGCGGGCGCACACGGGGTCATCATCCCCAAGCGCCGCGCCGTCGGGCTGACGGCGGCGGTCGCCCGCGCCGCGGCCGGGGCGCTGGCCTATGTGGGCGTGCACAAGGCGAACAACCTCGCCGCCGCGCTCGACGAGCTCAAGGCGCACGGCGTGTGGGTGTTCGGCGCGGAGGCCGATGGCACGGTGGGCCTGTATGAGGCCGACTTCGATCGCCCGGTCGCGATCGTCATCGGCTCGGAGGGCAAGGGGCTCAGCCGCCTGATACGGGAGAAATGCGATCATATCGTCAGCATCCCGCTGCGCGGTCAGGTCAACTCGCTCAACGCATCCAACGCGGCGGCCGTGCTGCTGTTTGAAGCGGTGCGCCGCCGCACACAGCACGGGTAAAGGAGGCAACGGATCAGCATATGGACAGAAGAGACGATACCATGGATCTGAGCGCGCTCAAGGATCTGCTCAGCGATGTGCCGGATACCGATGCGTTCGATCTGGACGACATCATCGCGGAGGTGACGGGCGGTGCGCCCGCTCAGCCGCATGAGCGCGTGCAGCAGCCGGTCGAGCCGGTCTATGCGCCGCCGCAGGCCGCGCCGGCGGCACAGCAGCCGCTGCGCACCGCGCCCAAGACCAAGCAGGCGGCGCAGGCGGTCGCGGACGAGCTGCTCGCGCCCGACGACGAGGCCGATGACATAGCAGACGACCCCCGCGCGGCGCGGATCGCCGCCCGCGAGGCCAAGGCCGCTGCACGACAGCAGCGGGCAGCCGCCAAAGCGGCCGCCAAACAGGCGCGTCGCGCCGCCAAGCAGCAGGCGCAGCAGATGGACGAGCCGGTGGTCGGCGCAGACGATCTGCCGCCCATGCCGGGCGAAGCCGAGCCGTCCGCCCAGCCCATGACGCGCAAGCAGGCGCGTGCGGCGCGGATCGCCGCCGAGCAGGCCGAGGAGGAAGCCGAGATCGAGCTGTGCGACCCGGCGCAGGAGGCGCGGACGTGCAAGCGCCGGGCGCGGGGACTGACCTTCCGGGCGCTGCTCGTGCTGCTGCTGGCGGCCGCCGCCGCTTATCTGAGCGTCGCGCCGTCGTTCGAGCAGCTGCCGTGGCCGTCGCAGCTGGCCGTGCCCGAGCAGCCAGCCATCATCACGGCGGCGCTGCTGCTGCTCCAGTTCATCGCGCTGTTCGTGGGCGTGGACGTGTTCGGCAAGGGGTTTTATGATCTGTTCCGCGGACAGCCCGGGCGCACGACGCTGGTCTCCTTCGCGGTGCTGGCCGCGCTGCTGCACGGCACCTCGCTGATCGTGTTCACCGAGCAGGGCGGCGTGACCATCCCGTACATCGCGGTCAGCCTGCTGCTGCTGTACGGCGCGATGCGGGAGGAGCGCAACTGCTATGCCGCCCGGGCGCACGCCTATCAGGCGTTCTGCGCGGCCGAGCAGCCGATGGCGGTGTACAGCCATTACGACGCCGAGGATGATGCCTGTCGCGCGGTCAAGGGGCCGCTCTACCGGCAGGAGGATTTTCTGGTCGAGCTCGAGCGCCCGGACGCCGCCGACCGCTTCTCGATGATCTATGTGCCGATCGCGCTGGCTGCGTCGATCATCTTCGCGCTGGTGGCCTCGGTCGGTCGCGGCCAGCCGCTGCGCTTTTTCTGGGCGTTCTCGGCGATCTTGTCGGTCTCCGCGCCGCTCGGCCTGATCTGCGCCTTCGGCGCGAGCTATAAGAACGTCTCCCGCCGTCTGCGGCGCGCGGGCGCGGCGATCGCGGGCGCACGGCAGGCCAATCTGCTGCGCGACACCGAGGAGGTCGTGCTGCGCGAGAGCGATCTGTTCCCCCGTGGCTCGATCAGTCTGGTATCGCTGCAAAACATGGGGCAGATCTCGGACGACCGCGTGCTGGCCTGCGCGGCTGCGCTGGCCGACGCCGCCGGTCTGGAGCTGGGGCGGGTGCTGACCGAGGCCACGCGCGAGCGCTACGGCGTGACGCTGGCCGCCCGCAGCGTGCAGCCGGTCGAGGGCGGACTGAGCGGCCAGATCGGCACCAGCCGCGTGATCTTGGGCACGGTGGCGCTGATGATCAAGATGGGCATCCGCATCCACGCCGGACAGGGCGAGCAGGTCTGCGTCTATCTGGTCGTGGACGAGGCGCTGGCGGGCGTGCTGACGCTGCGCTACCAGCCGACCAAGCACACCTATCAGGCCATGCGCCTGATGCGCCGGATGCACATGAACGCCGTGCTCGCGGTGGAAGATCTCAACATCTCACCGGCGATGGTCGAGGAGGTGTTCGACCTGCGCCGCGGCTTCGCCGACCAGCCCGACCCCGCCGGCGTGGCGCGGCTGCTCGATCCGAGCTATGCCGCGGGCGATCCCCCGGCGGCGATCCTGACGCGCGAGGGCGCAGGGTCGTACCTGCAAGTGCTCCGCTGCGCGGACAAGCTGGCGGGCGCGGTGCGCTCGGCGCTGACGCTGAGCACCTGCGCGGGCGTGGGCGGTATGCTGCTGGCGTTCTACATGGTGTCGCAGCAGGCGGTGGATGCGCTGTCCGTGCTGCATCTGCTGCTCTATGTGCTGCTGTGGTATGTGCCGGTGTTCCTCATCGGCCAGCAGACCCACTGATCCGCCCGGCAGGGCGTATCCCGCATGAGATAGCCTCGGAGGCTCGCGCCTCCGGGGCTTTTTTGCGCCCACAGGCGCGCGGAAGGCCGCCGGAAAGGCCGTTTTCGCGGCGACGGACGGGCAAAGCGCGTCGAACGCCCGCGCTGCGCGAACGATGGACGAGTGACATAAAAATTGCACAAAAAACACCTTGCGTATACGGAACGAGTAGTGTATAATAACAAACGAGGGATGTGTTCCCGCTATCATGAGCCCACATATTGGTGAGGGCAGGGGAGTGTATATCAACTATGACCAATTACCCGGTAAATAAGATCCGCAATGTATGTCTGATGGGGCACGGCGGCGATGGCAAGACCACGCTCGTCGAGAGCCTGTTGCATATCGCTGGCGTGACCGACCGTGTCGGCAAGATCACGGATGGGAACACGGTCTGCGATTTCGATCCCGAGGAGATCAAGCGCCGGTTCTCGATCTCTACCGCTGTCGCACCGGTCGCTTGGGGCGACTGCAAGATCAATCTGCTCGATACGCCGGGCTTTTTCGATTTTGCCGGCGAGGTGGATTGTGCGCTGCGCGTGGCCGAGTCCGCGCTGATCGTCGCCACCGGCAAATCCGGCCCCGGCGTGGGCACGGAAAAGGCGTGGGAGCGCTGCGAAGCCCGCTCGATGCCGCGGATGTTCTACATCTCCAAGATCGATGAGGAAAATTCCGATTACTATACCGCGCTGCACAAGCTGCAAAAGCAGTTCGGCGTCGCGGTCGCGCCGGTCGTGGTGCCGATCTTCGAGGGCGACCGTGATACGGTCGGCATCGTCGATTGCGTGATCCGCAAGGCCTATCGCATGGAGGGCAACGACCGCGTCGAGATCCCGATCCCCGAGGATATGAAGGAGCGCATCGACCAGCACCGCGCAGCGCTGTGCGAAAACGTCGCCGAGCTGTCCGAGGAGCTGATGGAGCGCTATTTCGCCGGCGAGGAGTTCTCGGACGAGGAGCTGATCGCGGGCATCCGGCAGGGCGTCAAGGATCTGGTCATCATGCCCGTGTTCTGTGGCACCGCCGCGACCGGCATCGGCTCCTATGCGCTGCTCAAGGGCATCGCGGACTATATGCCGTCGCCCGACGAAAAGCCGGTCGAGATCTGTGAGGACGAAAAGGGCGAGTTGATCGAGATCAACTGCACGCCCAACGGCTCGACCTGTGCGCTGGTGTTCAAGACGGTGGCCGATCAGTATGGCCGCTTCTCCTACTTCAAGGTCATGTCGGGCGAGGTCAAGCAGGACATGACGCTGGTCAACAAACGCGCGGACGCCAACGAGAAGATGGGTCATATCTTCACGGTCTGCGGCAAAAAGACCACCGAGGTGCCGGTCGTCGGCTGCGGCGACATCGGCGCGGTGTCCAAACTGGTCACGACCAAGACGGGCGACACGCTGTCGATGAGCGTGCGCAAGGTCGAGCTCGAGCCGATCGAGTTCGCGCCGCCGTGCTACACGCAGGGCATCCAGCCCAAGGTCAAGGGCGCGGAGGAAAAGATCTCGTCCGGTCTGGCGCGTCTGCACGACGAGGATCCCTCGTTCGAGACCGAGTTCAACACCGAGACCAAGCAGCACACCATCTCGGGCGCGGGCGACATCCATCTGGATGTGCTGTGCTCCAAGCTCAAGGATAAATTCGGCGTCGAGGTCGAGCTGACCCGGCCGATCGTGCCCTATCGCGAGAAGATCCGCAAGTCGGTCACGGTGGAGGGCAAGCATAAGAAGCAGTCGGGCGGCCATGGCCAGTATGGCCACGTCAAGATGGAGTTCGCGCCCTGCCTGGACGGCGATTACCTGTTCGAGGAAAAGATCTTCGGCGGCTCGGTGCCCAAGAACTTCCATCCGGCGGTCGATAAGGGCATCCGCGAGGCCATGGAGCACGGCGTGCTCGCCGGCTATCCGATGGTCGGCCTGCGGGCGACCCTGCTCGACGGCTCCTACCACGATGTAGACTCCAACGAGCTGTCCTTCAAGATGGCAGCGCGGCTGGCGTACAAGGCGGGCATCCCGCAGGCCAGCCCGGTGCTGCTCGAGCCGGTGTGCGCGGTCAAGGTGCTGATCCCGGATGCCTACATGGGCGATGTGATCGGCGACCTGAACAAGCGCCGCGGCCGCATCATGGGCATGAACCCGGTCGATGGCGGCAAGCAGGAGATCGTCGCCGAGTGCCCGATGGCCGAGATGACCGACTACGCGATCACGCTGCGCTCGATGACGCAGGGACGCGGCTCGTTCGTCTCCCAGTTCGAGCGGTATGACGAGGCGCCGGTGCCGGTGCAGGAAAAGGTCATCGCAGAGAACAAGGCGCGTCTCGAGGCGCTCGACAAGGAGTGACGCCGCACGCGACGCATCGAAAAGACCATACCAGAAAAACCGGCTGCGAGCAGCCGGTTTTTTTTCTTCTCTTGCGGCCGGGCAGGGTAGACGCGCGGCGGGAAATGTGGTACACTTTTTGGCAGAAAGATCATTCGGAGGTGTGTGTGATGCACAGTACCAGAAAGATCAGGGACGACCTGATCTACGTGGGCGGCAGTGACCGCCGCCTGAGCCGTTTTGAAAACCTGTTCCCCATCCCGCGCGGGGTGTCCTACAATAGCTATGTGCTGCTGGACGAAAAGACCGTGCTGTTCGACACGGTGGACGAGTCCATCGGCCGTCTGTTCGTCGAGAACGTGACGGCCGCGCTCGATGGCCGCACGCTGGATTATTTGGTGATCCAGCACATGGAGCCCGACCATTGCAGCCTGATCGATGAGATGCTGCGCCGCTATCCGCAGGCCAAGGTGGTGTGCAGCGCCAAGGTCGTGCCCATGCTCGTCCAGTTCTATGGGCTGGATGTCAAGGAGCGTGCGCTGGTCGTCGCCGAGGGCGATAAGCTGTCCACCGGCGTCCATACGCTGCATTTCATGATGGCCCCCATGGTGCACTGGCCGGAGGTCATGGTCACGTATGACGAGGTGCATCAGATCCTGTTCTCGGCCGATGCGTTCGGCACGTTCGGTGCGCTGGCCGGCACGCTGTTCGACGACGAGGTGGGCTTCGATAGCGTGTGGATGAACGATGCCCGCCGGTATTACACCAACATCGTCGGCAAATACGGCGCACAGGTGCAGGCGCTGCTCAAAAAGACCGCCTCGCTCGACATCGAGATGATCTGCCCGCTGCATGGGCCGGTCTGGCGCAGCCAGCTGGCGCTGCTGCTGGACAAGTACCGCAAGTGGAGCACCTACGAGCCGGAGGATCGCGGCGTGGTGATCGCCTACGCGACCATGTACGGCAACACCGAGAACACCGCGAACGTGCTCGCCACCCTGCTGGCCGAGCGCGGGATCCATCCGATCGCGATGTACGATGTGTCCGGCACCGACGTGTCCGAGCTGGTGGCCGAGAGCTTCCGTTGCAGCCATCTGGTGCTGGCCGCGCCGACCTATAACGGCGGGCTGCATCCGCGCATGGACGCCTTTTTGGCCGACCTCAAGGCGCTCGGCCTGCAAAAGCGCACGGTCGCCTTGATCGAGAACGGCACGTGGGCACCGGTATCGGCGCGGCATATGCGTGCGCTGCTCGAGGGCATGAAGAACATGACCGTGCTCGAAAACGCGGTCACGGTCAAATCGGCACCGGCAGCGGGGCAGCGCGCCACGCTCGAGGCGCTGGCCGACGAGATCGCCGCACAGATCGGCGGCTGAGCCCAGCCCGGTATACGCCCCCCAAAAAACAGGTCGCCTGCGCGGCCTGTTTTTTTGCGCCTGCGCGGACGTTCTATGCGGCCGGATGGGCGCATAGGATAGAGCAAAAGCGGGAGGGGACAGTGCGATGATCGTTTTTGCAGCCAAAATATCGGTGAAGAAGGTGATGGCGGGCGTGCTGCTGGTCGGCGCGGCCGTGCTGGGCGTGGCGATCGCCGCTCCGCAGGCGGCGGAAACGGCGAGCGCACCGGCCGAGGCGCAGGGCATGGCGCTGGACAGCAAGCTCAAGACCAACGAGCAGCGCGTGGCGCTGCTGGCGAGCTACGGCTGGCAGGTCGAGCCCGAGCCGCGCAGCGAACGGGAGGTGCAGATCCCCAAGACCTTCGACGAGACCTATCAGGCGTATAACGCGATCCAACGCGCACAGGGCTTGGATCTGGTGCCCTATCAGGGCAAACGCGCCATGCTGTACACCTATGAGCTGCTCGACTATCCTACCGGCGCGGCGGGCGTGACCGCCAACCTGCTGATCCGGCGCGACCGGCTGATCGCGGCCGACATCAGCGCCGCCGAGGCGGATGGCTTCGTGCACGGGCTGACCGAACGGCCGGACGGCGCATCGCAAACGCCGCCCGCGCAGACGCCATCGGCGGCGGACGGCCAGCAGCCGGACGGCTGCGCCCCCTAGCGGGGCGCGGCTGTCCGTTTTTTGTATGATCGCACGAAAAAGGAACGCGCGCTCTGCGACTATTGACGACGCCTTTCGGAAGATCGCACTTTTTTTCTTTTCCCTATTGTGCAATTTGCGAAAAAGTGGTATGCTATTAACGATGATCGATCGTCGGAGGACACAAAATGCCACAGATGCGACTGGACAAGCTGCTCACCCATCTCAATTGCGGCAGCCGCAAGGAGGTGCAAGCCCTGATCCGTGCGGGGCGCGTGCTGGTGGACGGCGCAGCGCTGCGCGATCCGGCGGCCAAGGTCGATCCGGATGCGGCGCAGGTCGCGCTGGACGGTCAGGTGCAGCATTACCGGGCGCAGCGATACTATATGCTCAACAAGCCTGCGGGGGTGATAACCGCCAGCCGCGATCTGCGACACGATACCGTGCTCGATCTGTTCCCGGAAGGGGAGCGGCGCGGCCTGTTCGCGGTCGGTCGGCTGGATAAGGATACCGAGGGGCTGCTGCTCGTGACCGATGACGGTGCGCTCAGCCACGCGCTCATGAGCCCGACTCGGCACGTCTCCAAAGTGTACGAGGCGACGGTCGAGGGCACGCTGGCCGCCGATGCGGCCGCCCGCTTCGCCGCCGGGCTGACCCTGCGGGACGGCACGGTGTGCCGTCCGGCGACGCTCGCCGTCATGCAGACCGCGCCCGCCCTGCGCGTGCGCGTCACCTTGCAGGAGGGCAAGTACCATCAGGTCAAGCGCATGGTCGCGGCGGTCGGCGGGACGGTCGTGGCGCTGCGGCGGATCGCGCTGGGCGGCCTGACGCTCGATCCCGCGCTCGCGCCGGGCGCGTTCCGGGAGTTGACGGCGGCGGAGCTGGTGCTTCTGCGAGAAGGGCAAGCAGATGTACGATAGATCCGCCAAATTTTTTCAAAAATTTTTGTACAAAAATGAGATGATCTGTGCTATAATGTCATAAAATGCAGAGGAGAACAACGACTTCCTTGTGAAGAATGATGGCCGGGCGTGCCGTGGTGACGAACACCGGCGGTGTATGACAGGGAAATGACGGGAAAGGTGATGGAAATGGCTTCGAGATTGTTCCAGTCGATCGTATTACAGATGAAGGACACGGTGGATCGTACCATTGGCATCGTCGATGCGAGCGGTGCGGTCGTGGCGTGCACCGATCTGCCGCGCATCGGAGAGATGCGGGAGGAGGCCGTCACCGAGCTCGGCTTCGTCGGCGACATCGTGCGCTATGGCGGCTATACATACCATGTCACGGGGGAGCGTTCCTCCCGGCTGGAATACGCGGTGTTCGTGCAGGGCGAGGATGAGCTCGCGCGCAGCATCTGTTCGTTGGTCGCGGTGTCGCTCAACAACATCAAGACGCTGTATGACGAAAAGCACGACAAGGCGACCTTCGTCAAAAATATCATTTTGGACAATATCCTGCCGGGCGACATCTACATCAAATCCCGCGAACTGCACTTCGGCAATGATGTGCCGCGCGTGGTGTTCCTCGTGCGGCAGCTGCCGCCCGCCGATGTGGCCGCGATCGACGTGATCTCGGGGATGTTCCCGGACAAGCAGAAGGATTTCGTCCTCCATATCTCGGAGAGCGACATCGTCGTGGTCAAGGAGGTCAAGCCGGGCAGCGAATCGCGCGATCTGGACAAGCTCGCCGCCTCGATCGAGGAGACCATGCAGGAGGAGCTGTCGGTCAAGTGCCTGATCGGCATCGGCTCGGTGTCCTCGCAGATGAAGGACATCGCCCGCTCGTTCAAGGAGGCGCAGACCGCGATCGAGGTCGGCGCGGTGTTCGACACCGAGAAGAACATCATCAGCTTCGAGAATCTGGGCATCGGCCGCCTGATCTACCAGCTACCGATCACGCTGTGCGAGATGTTCCTGGCGGAAGTGTTCAAAAAGGGCTCGATCGACTCGCTCGATCAGGAGACGCTGTTCACCATCCAGAAATTCTTCGAGAACAACCTGAACGTGTCGGAGACCTCGCGCAAGCTGTTCGTGCACCGCAACACACTGGTCTATCGGCTGGAAAAGATCAAAAAGCTGACCGGCCTCGACCTGCGCGAGTTCGATCACGCGATCGTGTTCAAGGTGGCGCTCATGGTGCGCAAGTATCTGGCCAGCCGCGAGGAGGGCGTGTGGTGATCGCGCGCGCTGTTCACAAAAAATTCACGAAGCCCGAGCGCGATAGCGACCGATCGGGGCAGATCGTCGTCTTGCGCGGCGCATAAAAATCTGTTATAATAGGCAAAGGTGTATGATCCCATGCACCTTTGCCTTTTTGTTCGCAAAAACGGCTCCGGGGAGGAACAGTCTGTGATACGAATGAATGATGTCACCGTGGTGTACGATAATGGCATCCGTGCGGTGAACAAGGCCAGCCTGCGCGTGGACGAGGGCGAGTTCGTCTTTCTGGTCGGCGCGTCCGGCTCGGGCAAGACCACCCTCATCAAGCTGCTGACCGCCGAGGTGCGGCCGACCGAGGGGCGCGTGCTGGTCAATAATTATAACATCGGCGAGATCAAAAAACGCCAGATCCCCTACCTGCGCCGCACGCTCGGCGTGGTGTATCAGGATTTTCGCCTGATCCGCAACAAGAGCGTGTACGAAAACGTCGCGTTCGCGATGCGCACGATCGGCGCCAAGGGCAAGGCGATCAAGGAGCGCGTGCCCTACGTGCTCGAGCTGGTCGGGCTGACCGGCAAGGCCAAGGAAAAGCCGATCAACCTGTCCGGCGGCGAGCAGCAGCGCGTGGCGATCGCCCGTGCGCTGGTCAACAATCCGCGCCTGATCATCGCGGACGAGCCGACCGGCAACCTCGACCCCGCCCGCTCGCTCGAGCTCATGACCCTGTTTGAAAAGATCAACGAGCTGGGCACCACCGTGCTGATCGTCACGCACGAAAAAGGGCTGGTGGACGAGTTCGAAAAGCGCGTCGTGATGATCGACCAAGGCGAGGTCGTCAGCGACCAGACAGGTGGGTATTATCAGCTATGAGAAGATTCGGCTATTATTGGAAGGAAGGCCTGCGCAACATCTTCAAGCACGGCTTCATGTCGCTCGCGGCGGTGCTGATCATCGTCGCGTGCCTGCTGCTGACCGGCACGGTGACGCTGCTCGCCTATAACATCGATCTGAGCATCCGCGGGCTGCAACAGTCGAGCGAGATCGTCGTGTTCATCGACGAGGAGCTGACCACGCGCGAGGCGCGGTCGCTGACCAAGCAGTTCGAGCGCATCCGCAATATCGCCAGCATCGAGTTCGAGGATCGCGATGTCGCGCTGGAAAAATATCGCGAGACGCTGGGCGAGGATGCCTATATCCTTTCGGATTACGACGCCTCGAACAATCCGCTGCGCAACAGCTTCATCTTCACGCTCGAAGATCCGGCGCTCGCCGAGCAGACGATCGCGCAGATCGAGGCGGTCGAGGGCGTCGGGCATATCCGCGCCGATGAGGGCGTCATCACGCGCCTGATCCAAGTGCAGCGCGTGTTCAACATCATCGCGCTGGCGATGATCGTCGGTCTGGCGGTGATCTCGATCTTCATCATCTCCAACACGGTCAAGCTGGGGATGTTCGCCCGCCGGGAGGAGATCTCGATCCAGAAAATGGTCGGCGCGACCAACTGGTTCATCCGCTGGCCGTTCGTGATCGAGGGCATGGTGCTCGGCCTGACCGCAGGCGGGCTGGCCTATCTGGCGCAGTGGGGCCTGTATACCGAGATGGTGAACGTCGTGGGCAATGTGATCCCGTATTTCACCATCGAGCCGTTCGAGATCGTGCGCTGGCTGGTGCTGGGCGTGTTCCTCGGCGCGGGCTTGCTGTTCGGTGTGGGCGGCTCGGTCACGAGCATCCGCCGATTCATGAACGTATGATCGCAGGACGAGGAGGGAACTGCTGATGATGAAGAAAAAAACGCTGCGCCGGATCTCCTGCGTGATCGCGGGCGTGCTGGTGCTGGCGATGGTGCTGTCGATGCTGGCCTCCGGCCTGACCTATGCCTTCGCGGCCGAGGACGCAGACGAACTGCGCGATCAGCTTTCGGTGCTCGAGGATCAAAAATCGACCGTCAAGCAACGGATCGCCGAGCTGACCCGGCAGAAAAACGACGTGCAGGCGACGCGCGACGCGCTGCAACAGGAGATCGACCTCACCAAGCAGGAGATCGCGGTCGTCACGGCCTACATCGAGCGCTTGCAGCAGCAGATCGATGTCAAGACCACCGAGCTCGCCGAGGCGGAAAAGGCGCTGGAAAAGAAGCAGGACGCCTTCGCCCTCACCGTGCGCACCACCTATGAGCAGGGCGACGTGAGCTACCTCGAGGTGCTGCTCAACTCATCGAGCTTCGCCGATCTGCTCTCTCGCATGGAGATCGTCACGGCGATCATGGACGATAACAAGCGCGTGGTGGCCGAATATACCGCCGCTAAGGAGGACATCGCGCAAAAGCGCGACGACCTGCAACAGACGCAGGACACCCAGAAGAACTATCAGGAGAGCCTGAACTATAAGGTCAGCGACCTCGCCGCGAGCGAGGCCGAGCAGGCCGCCCTGCAAGAGAGCATCGAGGCCTATGTGGCCGAGAGCGAGGCCGAGTACGACCGCATCGCGTCTGAGATGCAGTCGGTCAGCGACAAGATCGCCGAGCTGTCGCGCAAGGCCGCGGTGAGCGGCTCGGTGCCGATGGGCGACGGCACGCTGATCTGGCCGACCCCGAGCTGCACGACCAACTCCAGCGCCTATGGCTGGCGCATCCACCCGATCTTCGGCACGCGCAAGTTCCACGCGGGCGAGGACATCCCCGCGGGCTACGGCGCGCAGATCCTCGCGGCGGCGTCCGGCCGCGTCGTCACGGCGGGCTGGGTGTCGGGCTACGGCAACTACACGGTCATCGACCACGGTGGCGGCATGATGACGGCCTACGGCCACCAGAGCTCGTTCGCGGTGTCGGTCGGGCAGACCGTGTCGCAGGGTCAGGTGATCGGCTATGTCGGTTCGACCGGCAACTCGACCGGTCCGCACCTGCATTTCGAGGTCTATATCAACGGCGCGACGGTCGATCCCAAGAGCTTTTTCTGAGCTGGGACGATCGGCCGCGCGCAGGACGAAAAGGGAGGGCACGCCCTCCCTTTTGCTTTGGAGGGATGGGATTGCATAAACTGCGAGAGACGCGGAGCCGGCTGCGCACGGCGCTGGCGCTGTGCGTGCTGTCGGCGGCCGCGATGCGGCTGCTGTGCGGCCTCGAGCTGCACTGGCGCACGAGCGCGGTCAGCGACAAGCTGCGCGAGATCGACCGGATCGCCGCGTCGCAGTACGTGGGCGAATGGGACGCACAGACCGTGGGCGACCGCGCGGCGCAGGGCTATGTGGCCGGGCTGGGCGATCGATGGTCGTATTACATCCCGGCTGACCAGTATGATGCCTTTTGCATGGAGGTCGAGGGGCAGGGCTGCGGCATCGGCGTGACCGTGCAGCGCACGGCAGACAGCATCCGCGTCAGTCTGGTGTATGACGACTCACCGGCTGCGGCGGCGGGCATCCGCAAGGGCGACTATATCGTGGGCGCAGACGGGCTGACGGTCGAGCAGGACGGCACCGAGGCCGTGGTCGATGCGATCCGCGGCGAGGCGGGCACCGAGGTCGCGGTCTCCGTCCGCGCAGACGGCGCGGACACCGTGCGCACGCTGACGCTGACCCGCGCAGTCGTCACGCAAAAGATCGCGTGGAGCGCCCGCCTGACCGACACGGTCGGCTATATCCGCCTCGAGAGCTTCCACGTCGGCGCTGCCGCGCAGTTCGGCGCGGCGCTGGACGCGCTGCTGGCCGATGGCGTGCAGGCGCTCGTGATCGATGTGCGCCACAACGGCGGCGGCCGGGTCAAGGAGATGAGCGATGCGCTCGACCGGCTGCTGCCCGCGGGCACGATCGTCACCCTGCGCCCCAAGCATGGCCGCGAGACCGTCTATACGTCGGATGACGACATGATCGACCTGCCGCTCGCTGTGCTGATCGACGAGCAGAGCATCTCGGCGGCCGAGCTGTTCGCGGCGGTCTTGCAGGAGCATGGCCGGGCGACGCTGGTCGGCGCACACACCACCGGCAAGGGACGCGCCCAGCGCACGTTCGAGCTGTCCGACGGCTCGGCGATCAACCTGTCGGTCGAGGAATATTTCACCCCGCATGGCCGCAGCTTGGCCGGTGTGGGCATCGCGCCCGACCTCGCGTGCAGCCTGTCGGACGAGCAGCAGCAGGCGTTTTTCTTCCTGTCGCCGGAAAACGACCCGCAGCTGCAAAAAGCCCTGCACGCGGTGCAGCAGGCGGCCGCACAGGGCAGAAAAGCGGCGGAAAAATAGCGCCGTGCGCTTGACAGAGCGCAGTTCCTTACCTATAATTAGAGGTATTGTTACGGCCGCAGCGCGGTCCATCGGCTCTGCGGGGCTGAACATCATGATAAGAAGGGTTGTAACTATGGCGAAAGAGATCAAACTGACACAAGAAAGTCTGAACGCATATAAAAACGAACTGGAATACCTCAAGACCACCCGTGCGGACGAGGTAGCCGAGCAGCTCAAGGAGGCGCGGTCGTTCGGCGACCTGTCCGAGAACGCCGAGTATGACGAGGCCAAGAACGAGCAGGGCAAGCTGTACTCTCGGATCGCCGAGCTCGAGGAGATCATCAAGCTGGCGGTCGTCGTGACCGGCGACACCTATGCCGCGGACGAGGTATCGCCCGGCTGCCGCTTCGTCGTCAAGGATCTGGAGTTCGGCGACGAGGAGGCGTACCACTTCGTCGGCTCGCAGGAGGCCGACCCGATGGAGGGCAAGATCTCGGACGAATCGCCCTTCGGTAAGGCCATGCTGGGCAAAAAGGTGGGCACCATCGTCGAGGTCGAAGCGCCGGTGGGCGTGGTCAAGTACCAGATCATCGACATCCAGAAATGACACCTGCCGGGGGCAGCCGTCCCGCCCCGCGGCGATGAAAAAAGCCGGGATGCAGGGCACGCGCCCCGCAACGCTGGCGATGGGACGGCGCGGCGCATCCGGCCGCCGGGCACGCGGATCGTTTCGCGCGCAGCCGCCGGTGCGGCGGGCTGATAAAATTTGCAGAAAGATGGGGAAGATATGGCAGAACAGCATCAGGCACAAGAGCAGCACGAGCAGACCGCAGAGGAGCTCCATGAACTCAAGCGCATCCGCCGCGAAAAGCTCGCGGCGTTGCAGGAGGCCGGCGCAGATCCGTACCAGCAGGTGCGGTTCGCACGCGACCACCACACGAGCGAGATCCATGCGCACTTCGACGAGCTGGAGGGCAAGACCGTCCGCCTCGCCGGGCGCATGATGAGCAAGCGCATCATGGGCAAAGCGTCGTTCTCCGACCTGTCCGACCGCTATGGCCGCTTGCAGCTCTATATCAAGCGCGATAATGTGGGCGACGAGGTCTATAAGGGCTACAAAAAGTTCGACATCGGCGACATCATCGGCATCGAGGGCGAGGTGTTCCGCACCCAGAAGGGCGAGATCTCGGTCGCGGTGCACGAGCTGACGCTGCTGAGCAAAAACCTCGCGCCGCTGCCCGAAAAGTGGCACGGCCTCAAGGATACCGATATGCGCTATCGCCAGCGGTATGTCGATCTGATCGTCAACCCCGATGTGCGCGATACCTTTGAAAAGCGCTCGGCGATCGTGCGCGAGATCCGCCGCTTCATGGACGGCCGCGGCTTCATGGAGGTCGAGACCCCCTGCCTGAACACCATCCCGGGCGGCGCGGCGGCGCGTCCGTTCATCACGCACCACAATGCGCTGGACATCGATATGTATATGCGCATCGCGACCGAGCTGCACCTCAAGCGCCTGATCGTGGGCGGCTTCGAGCAGGTGTACGAGATCGGCCGCATCTTCCGCAACGAGGGCATGGACACCAAGCACAACCCGGAGTTCACCACCATCGAGCTCTATCAGGCGTTCACCGACTACCACGGCATGATGGACATCACCGAGGATATGGTCGTCCATGTGTGCCAGAGCGTGCTGGGCACGACCAAGGTGTGCTATCAGGGCATGGAGCTGGACTTCACCAAGGGCTGGCGCCGCATGACCATGGCCGAGGCGGTCAAGGAATACGCAGGGCTGGACTTCATGGCGATGGACGGCGAGCAGGCGCTCGCGGCGGTCAAGGCCAAGGGCGTGGAGATCGAAAAGGGCAAGGAGAGCTGGGGCGATCTGCTCGCGCTGTGCTACGATGCCTTCGTCGAGGAGCACCTGATCCAGCCGACCTTCATCATGGATTACCCGGTCGAGGTGTCGCCGCTGGCCAAGCGCAAGGCGTCCGATCCGCGCCTGACCGAGCGCTTCGAGTGCTTCGTCGCGGGGCGTGAGCTGTGCAACGCCTTCTCCGAGCTGAACGACCCGATCGACCAGCGCGAGCGCTTCGAGCGGCAGGTGGCGCTGCGCGCCGCAGGCGACGACGAGGCCAGCATGATGGACGATGATTTCGTCAACGCGCTCGAGTACGGTATGCCGCCCACAGGCGGCATGGGCATGGGCATCGATCGTCTGGTCATGCTGCTGACCGACTCGGCCTCGATCCGCGACGTGCTGCTGTTCCCGACGATGAAACCGCTCGACTGATCGCCGCCCCCGGATCGAAAAACAGACGACAAAGACCTCCCGCTCCTATCGAGCGGGAGGTCTTTTTGCGCGTGGCGCGGCGCGATCGACCGGGTCACAGGTCGTCCGCGGGCAGGTGCCGCCGCACATACTCCAAAAACAGCATACAAGCCTTGGACATATACCGTTCCTTGTTCCAAGCGAGGATGGTGTCCCAATATTTCATGCCGTCGGTCAAGGGGACGCAGGCCACGTTGGGATCGGGGTGCTTGACGAGCACCGGCTTGGGCATGATCGAGACCGCCTGCCCGCGCGAGACGACCTCCACGATGAGATCCCACTGCGAGCTCAGCAGCATGATGGCTGGAAGCCCGCCTCGTGGCAGGCCGACATGATCTGGTGGTTGAGGATGAAGTCGTGGTCGAAGATCGCGAAGGGTTCGTGCCGCAGCTCGGCCACCGTGATGTCCGATGCGCTGGCCAGCGGGTGGCGCTTGGGCAGCAGCGCGACGTTGCGCTGGGTGGTGAAGTGGCAATGGCCGAACGAGCGCGTGCGCGGCGTGTTGAGCGTGAGCGCGATGTCCACCTCGCCGCTCTCGAGCCGCTCGTTCATCTTATACGCGCCGCCTTCGATCATGTGCAGCTCGATGTTCGGGTATTCGCGGCAAAAATCCGGGATCAGGTCGCCGAAAAAGCAGGCGCCGAACAGCGGCGCCAAGCCCAGCGTCAGCTTGCCCGAGACCTTGTGGGGCGCGGCGGTCACGCTGTCGATCGTCTCCTGATAGACCGCCATCAGCCGCTCGACGCCCTCCTGGAGCCGTAGCCCCGCGTCGGTCAGGTTCTGCTTGCGGTTGGACGAATAAAACAGCTTGGTCTGGAGCTCGTCCTCCAGCTTTTTGATCGCCATCGACAGCGTCGGCTGGGAAACAGCCAGCTTTTCTGCGGCGCGTGTCACATTTTTTTCTTGTGCGACTGCCAAAAAATAGGACAGTTGCTTGATGTCCATGTCGGATCGCCTGCCATTCCATGCGTGGTCGGTAAAAAAACAGCATCATCTGCTATATAGTCTCCCATGAGCATAACAGGATCGCCGGAAAGAATCAATAAGGCATATCCCGCATTTTGCGGAGGAAAATGCCGCTCTCGGTGCGCATTTGCCCGCATGGGCGCGACGCTTGCAAAATGACATGGGAGATGGTACAATAGCATATATATGCCGATCGACCTGATCGTTTTCATTTTTTTGTGATACCGGAGGAAGGACACGATGAAAAAACGCCACCCCATGAAGCGGCTGTGCGGCATGGCGCTGAGCCTTGCGCTGCTGGCAGGCTGTGCGATGACCGAGCCGCCCGCCGACGCGCAGGACGGCGGTCTGCTCGACCCGGAGGACCCGGTGACGGTCACGATCTGGACGTACTATAACGGACAGCAGCTGTCTACGTTCAACCGGATCGTCGATCTGTTCAACACGACCGTCGGCCGGGAGCAGGGCATCGTGGTCGAGAGCGCCAGTCAGGGCTCGGTGGGCGACCTCGAGGCCAATGTGCTCGCCGCCGTGCGCGGCGAGGTGGGCGCGGACAAGGTGCCCAATATGTTCGCCGCCTATGTCGATACGGCCTATACGATCGACCAGATGGGGCTGGCGGCCGATCTGTCCCCCTATCTGACGCAGGACGAGATCGATCTGTATGTCGATAGCTATATCGAGGAAGGCCGCTTCGATCAGGATGGCGGCATCAAGATCTTCCCGCTGGCCAAGTCCACCGAGGTGCTCCTGCTCAACGACACCGCGTGGCAGCGCTTCGCGCAGGCCACCGGCGCGACGTATGACGATCTGTCCACCATGGAGCGCTTGGTCGATACCGCGCAGGCGTACTACGAGTGGACGGACAGCCTGACCCCGGATGTGCCGAACGACGGCGCGGCCTTTTTCGGCCGGGACGCGATGGCCAACTATATGTTGGTCGGCGCGATGCAGCTCGGCACCGAGCTGTTTCAGGTCGAGGACGGCCACATGACGCTGAACTTCGACCGCGAGACCGTGCGCACCCTGTGGGAGCATTACTATGTGCCCTATATCAAGGGCTATTTCGCGTCCGCCGGCCGCTTCCGCAGCGATGACATCAAGACCGGGCACATCATCGCCCTCGTGGGCTCGTCCTCGGGCACGACCTTCTTCCCGGATCGCGTCGTGCTCAGCGATACCGAGAGCTATCCGATCGATAGCCGCGTGTTCCCCGCGCCGCAGTTCGAGGGCAGCCCGGGCTACGCCGTCCAGCAGGGCGCGGGCATGGTCGTGACCGACAGCAGCGAGGCCGAGGTCTATGCCAGCGTGCAGTTTTTGAAGTGGTTCACCCAGAGCGAGCACGACATCGCGTTTTCTACGGGCTCGGGCTATACGCCCGTGACCAAGGACGCCAACGACATCGACGTGATCCGCCGATACAGCACCGACTTGACCCCGCAGATGGACGCGGTGCTCGAGACCGCGGTGCAGACCGTCCGGGAGAACGCGCTCTATACGCCCAAGGCGTTCCCGACGGGCACGGATGCCCGCAGGGCGCTCGATCGCGGCCTGTCCGATCAGGCCAAGGCCGATCGCGAGATCGTCGTGGCGGCGCTGGCGCAGGGCGCGACGCTGGAGGAG
>JAUNJI010000002.1:0-7294 GCA_030533295.1 Eubacteriales bacterium | reverse complement strand
GCTGGAGGAGCTGCGGCAGTTCGAGGGTTGACCCAAGGGAGGTTCATATGGCCTATTTGACCGACACGAAGCCCCGCCGCAAGGGGCGTCCGGTGTTCTATCGGCTGGTGCTGCCGCTGTTTTTGCTGCTGCTGGTCGAATTGCTGCTGCTGGTGGGCAGTTTGCTGCTCAGCGACGCGGGCGGCGCGCTCGACCGCAATGCCCGCGCGATGGTCGATCAGCAAGTGACCAACCGCCGCACCTATATCGAGAACCTGATGGTCAAGGACTGGTCAGATCTGTCCCTGCTCTCGCAGCAGATCGATGGTGCGCTCGAGCGTCATTTGCAGGCGGGCACGCTCACGCTCGACGAGCTGGACAGCAGCTCGGAGGCCGTCGCGCCCCTGCTGATCGAGATCTCAGATCAGGTCGTGGGCATGATATACACCAAACAGGTCAATGGCGCGTTCGTCCTGTTCAACACCCACGACCTGCCCGAAAGCTGGGATGACTGCCCGGACAAGCCGGGGCTCTATATCCGCGACCTCGATCCCCGTGCTAGCCCCTCGATCGACCGCGCCGACCTGCTGCTCGAGCGGGCGCCGATCGCCGTGGTGCAGCAGCTCAACATCACCGCCGATTCCACTTGGCAGCCGATGTTCCGCTTCACCGAGCAGACGGCCGCCTTCTATGATTGCCTGCGCCAGCCCTATCAGGCGGTGCGTGCGGCGGGGGCGACCGCCTCCAGCCGGGACTATGGCCGCTGGAGCGCCGCGCCCTATATGCTGGCCGGCGATCTGCGCCCGCGCATCGCCTATGTGCAGCCGCTGATGCTGCCCGACGGCACGGTGTACGGCCTGATCGGCATCGAGCTGATGGTCAGCTACCTGCATAGTATGCTGCCCGATGAGGAGCTGTCCGACGCCGGACAGGGCTCGTATCTGCTGGGCGTCACCGAGGACGGCGTGTTCACGCCGGTGGCGATCAGCGGCGCGGCGGCGCAGCAATATTTCGCGCTGGGCGACTCGCTGCCCCTGCGCGACGACGACACAGGCGCCGGTCGGGTCGAGCTGGGCGGCCGGGGCTACTATGTTTGCAGCGATGCCATCTCGACCTATAACAGCAACACGCCCTTTTTGTCCGAGCAGTGGACGCTGGTCGGCATGGTGGCCGAAAAACCGCTCTATGCCATGTCCGCCCGGCTGTATGAGCTGCTGCGGATCGCGATCGTGATCGTGCTGTTGGCCGGATTGGTGGGCACGGTGGGCATCAGCCGACGGGTGTCCGAGCCGATCCGCCGCCTGTCGCGCGAGGTATCGGTCGCCCGTGAGCACCGGCTGGGCATCCCCCAGCTGTCAAAGACCGGCATCACCGAGCTGGACGGCTTCGCGCAGGCGTTCACCGCGCTCAGCCGCGAGGCGGTCGATTCCTCGACGTGGTTCTTGCGCATCATGGACATGGCCAGCGTCGAGCTCGGCGGCTTCGAGATGCGGCTCGACCACGACGACGTGTTCGTGACCGACAACTTTTTCCCGATGTTCGGCATGACGCAGGTCGATACCACCGGGCTGGACACGGCGCGTTTCCGTGCGCTGCTGCGCCAGATCCGCGATACGCTGCCGCACACCGACCAGAGCGCCACCAGCACGCTCTATCAGATCGACCGCCCGGGCGAGGAGACGCGCTATCTGCACATCGAGGGCGTCGAGGTGGACGAGCGCTATATCGGCGTGGTCGAGGACGTGACCACCGCCACCAAAGAGCGGATACGCATCGAGCACGAGCGCGACTATGACCTGCTCACCGGCCTGCTCAGCCGCCGGGCGTTCTACCGGCAGGCGACCGCGCTGTTCCGCAAGCCGCAGGAGCTGGGGCACGCGGCGCTGGTCATGCTCGATCTGGACGACCTGAAAAAGACCAACGACCGCTTCGGCCATGACTGGGGCGACAAATACATCCGGCTGGCCGGACAGTGCTTCGCCTCGGCCGTGCCGGAAAACACGCTGTGCGCCCGGATCTCGGGCGACGAGTTCTATCTGTTCTTCTACGGCTACCCGGATCAGCAGAGCATCCGCGCGCAGCTGGACACATTGACTGATACGATCCGCGCGAGCGACCTCCGGCTGCCCAACGGCGAGCATACGCGCATCAACGTCACCGGCGGCGTCGTGTGGTGCCCCGAGGACTCGGTCAAGCTGCGTGCGCTGATCAAATACGCCGATTTCGCCATGTACCAGACCAAGCGGCAGAACAAGGGGCAGCTGGGCGAGTTCGACCGCGCCGCCTATGAGCAGGCGAGCCGCCGCAACCTCCAGCATCGCGATTTCCAGCGGCTGGTGGAGGAGGAGGGGCTGGTCAACTACCACTTCCAGCCGATCGTCAGCACCAAGACCGGCCGCGTGTTCGCCTATGAGGCGCTCATGCGGGTCGATATGCCCGCGCTGCGCGACCCCGGCATGGTGATGGAGATCGCCCGGTCGGAGGGGCGGCTGTCGGTCGTCGAATACCTGACGTGGAATCGGTCGCTCAACTGCTATCAGGAGCTGCTCGACCAGGATCTGGTCGATCCGACCGCGCTGCTGTTCGTCAACTCGATCGCCAGCGAGGTGCTGGACGAGGACACGCTCTATCTGATCCACAATCGCCACAGCGAGCTGCAAAAGCGCGTGGTCGTCGAGCTGACCGAGTCCGAATTCATGGACGAGGCCGCCACCAAGATCAAGGCGAACTCGCCGGGCTTCTCCGGGATGTTCGCGCTGGATGATTATGGCAGCGGCTACAACAGCGAGCTCAATCTGCTGGCGCTGTCGCCCAAGTTCATCAAGGTGGACGTGACGATCATCCGCGACATCGACCAGAACGCCGACAAGCAAAAGATCTTGGAGAATATCGTCAGCTACGCCCATGAGCGCGACATGATGATCGTCACCGAGGGCGTCGAGACCGCGCAGGAGATGGACTGCGTGCTGCGGCTGGGCGCCGACCTGCTGCAAGGGTATTATCTGGCGCGGCCCGCCCGCGTGCCGGGCGCGATCAGCGCCGAGGCCGCCGCGCAGCTCCTCGCCTTCCGGCAGGAGCGGGGCTATACGCTGTGAACAACGGCCGATCGTATAAAGGAACATGATCTGTGGAACGCGCACGAAAGCCCATCGTGCCGCCAAAAGGAGGGAGCTCGTCTCCCTCCTTTTTCCATGCTAGCAGGACGATCGTCCGCATGATATGGACGAAACTGCGGTTTTCAAACCCATCAAAATACGATGAAAAAGGTATTTTTTGTCCGCGTAAGCGGGCAAACAGACCCAAAAAACGACGTTCAAATATCGTTAAAATAGTTGACAAAGTGGGGGGGGGCATGGTAAAATCTAGACAAATATCTCCACATAAAGTTCGGAACGAACGACGGTCGGGATAAGCGAAAAAAGGTAAAAAAGGTCTATTTTTTTGATCGATCGGGGCGCTGGGGGATCGCGCCGTGCGTCAAAGACGCAAGACACAGCGAAGATCTTTGCAGGAGCGACAGTTGACATGAAAAAAATGGAAAAACTCCTGCTGAAGGAGTTCAAAGCGGGCAAGATGATGCGCATGATGCTGCTCGGCGGCGCGGTGCTCTTCGTGTTCCTCACGACGCAGGTGTTCGGCACGCTGTACAACAGCGTGCAGGAAAACGTGCGGCAGCAGGCGATCGACAGCGTCACCAACATCAGCGAGCTCAACGCGGAGTCGATCAAGCAGACCATCGAGGAGCGACAGAATCTGATCGAGGCGCTGGCGATCCAGTTGGGCGATCGCCCGCACAGCGAACGGCAGGTCTATCTCGACCAGATGAAGGTCTATGCCGAGATCTATCGCTTCCGCCGTCTGGGGCTGCTGTTCCGCGAGGACGACAAGCTGATGCTCTACATGACCAACGGCGGCACGGTCGATGCCACCGGGTCGTATCCCTATGAGCAGGCGTGGGGAGCGAATCCCTTCCTGTCCGAGAGCTATTTCCCGCTGGAGGGCGGCACGTACACGGTCAATATGTTCTCCTACCCGGTGATCAAACACGGCCCGCAGGGTGAGCAGCGGATCCACTGCGTCGTGGTCGGTCTGGTGCCCTCGTGGCAGATGGCCTCGCGCATGAACGTCAGCTCGATCAAGGGCGACAGCCGCACCTTCCTGATGAACAGCAGCGGCAGAGCCGTCGTGCGGCCGCGGCTGTATGAGGACATCGGCTACAAGGCCATGAACGATTTCATCGCCACAGAGCCCACCATCCACCCCAGAGACCAGCGCGACGGCTATTTCGACTATGACAGCCAGACGTGGTATGTCTACTATGTGCCGCTCGAGCTGAACGACTGGTTCCTGATGACCTGCGTGCCCGAGCGCTCGGTGTTCGCGTCGGCCGACATCATCCTCCACAGGGTGCTGGTCGGCATGGGGATCCTGTGGATCATGGCGGCGGCCGGTATGCTCGCGATCTCCTTCGTGATGTACCGCTCGCAGCGGATGCTGATCCGGACGAGCTTCTATGACGAGCTGACCGGGATCGGGACGGGCAGCGTGCTGCCGATCCTGCTGCGCACGATGCGCAAGGCCGAGTATGACAAGATCTATGTCGTCATATTCGACGTCGATAAGTTCAAGGAATTCAACTATATCTATGGCGAGGAGCAGGGCGACGAGCTGCTGCGCTATATCGTCCACGCGACGCAGCAGGCGCTGCCGGATGAATACCTGTTCCGCTATCTGTCTGATTACTTCGTGATCTTGCTCCATGCGGACGACGATGACGAGGTGCGGCGCAAGATGGATCGGCTGGTGGCGCGGTTCGTGCAAGACGCCGAGAACGGCATCACGCCGCCGTTCGACATCTCGGCCGGCATCCAAAAGCCGCAGCCGGGCGTCAGCCTGCGCCGGACGATCGGCGACGCGCTGACCGCTCGGCGGATGGTCAAGGGCTTGCAGGTGCAGCAATACGCCTTTTACGATGAGGACGTGCGCGAAAAGCGCGTCAACGACCTCGAGATGGAGTCCGATTTCTCCCGTGCGCTGCGGGAAAACGAGTTCCGGGTGTATTATCAGCCCAAGTACGACATGAGCAGCGGCCACATCATCGGCGCCGAGGCGCTGACCCGCTGGGTCAAGCAGGACGGCACGATCATCTCGCCGGGGGCGTTCATCCCCTGCTTCGAGGCCACCCGGCAGATCATCCGGCTGGATGAGGCCGTGCTCGAGCAGGTCTGCCGCGATATGAAGAGCATGGAGGACGAGGGGCTGCCGGTCAAGCCGGTGGCGGTCAACCTGTCCCGTGTGCATCTGCGCCACCACGGCATCTTGGACAAGATCGAGACGATCATCCGGGAGTCGGGCGTCGATCCGCGCAAATTGTCCTTCGAGATCACCGAGAGCGCGCTCTATGAGGACAGCCAGCGGCTGAAAAAGATCGTCGATGCGCTGCACGACATGGGCTGCACGGTCGATATGGACGATTACGGCGTGGGGATGTCGAGCGCGAACGCGCTGGCCGCCAACCGCTTCGATATGGTCAAGCTCGACAAGTCCTTCGTGGACGACATCAGCGACCAGCGCATGGCCGAGGTCATCCGTTCGACGATCTCGCTCTCCAAAGCGCTGGGCATGGAGATCCTGGCCGAGGGCGTGGAGCAAAAATCGCAGGCGGATACGCTGGTCGATTGGGGCTGCACGCGGGCGCAGGGGTTCTATTACTCGCCGCCGGTCACGGCCGAAAAATACCGCGCGCTGCTGCGCGCAGAAAAGTCCGACGATGCGCCGAACGCATGAAAAAAACGCCCTTACCGGCAGCGGTAAGGGCGTTTTCGTGTGTCAGGAGGCGACTTGGTCGCGGGCGTCCTTCGCCGCGTACAGGGCGCGGTCGGCCAGCGCGATAAGATCGGGGATGTGCTGGACGGCCGGGGTGCGCTTGGCGTAGCCGATGCTGGCGCTCAGCACATAGCGGCCGACGGTCGCTTGGCTGGCATCGGCCAGCGCCTGCTGGATGAAGGCGCAGAGCGCGTCCACGCGGCTCTCGTTCGCGGTCTCGTAGATCAGGATGAACTCGTCCCCGCCATAGCGGGAAACGAAGCAGCCGAACACCGAAGCGACCTGCCGGAGCACGTCGGCCGTGCGGATCAGCGCGGTGTCGCCCTCGACGTGGCCGAATTCGTCGTTGATCGCCTTGAAATGGTCGAGATCGAGCAGCAGCAGATAGAGATCGCAGCCGCGGTCGGGCGATTCCATCTTGCGGTCGAGGTAGGCCAGCATCTGATGGCGGTTGTTCAGCTTGGTCAGCGGGTCGATCGAGATCAATTGTTCCTGCCGATTGAGGAACACCAGCGTGAGCGCCAACGTCATACCTAAAGAGGGGAGCGGCGTGCCGGGCGCGAAGAAATGCAGCACGATCGAGCCGATCGAGAACAGCGCGAAAAAGGTCAGGTCGCGGTAGCGCGTCCACTGGGCGTAGTTCTTTTTGTGGAACATCCGCAGCAGCGGGTGGAAGGTGGCCAAGATCATGTAGAACAGCGGCATCAGGAAGATCGGCAGCGTCAGTGGCCCGCGGATGAAATGCCCGTCGGCATCGATGGCGAACACGCAGGGCACGACGCAGTTGGCCAAGATCATCACGATCGTCGCGACCAGCGGCGCGACCATCAGCAGCAGCGTGCCCATGCGCCGCTGTTGCAGGATGCCCAGCTCGGTCGAGACGAAAAAGTACCAAGTCGAGCCGGTCAGCGTGGAAAAGACGTAATAGGCCGAGTTGATCAGATATTGCAGCGGGATCGGCGCGGGGATCACATGGCCGTCCATCAGCGCCCACACGCAGTCGGACAGGGTCACGCACATCAGGAACACCAGCGTGAGCTGGTAAAAGATCCAGCTTTGACGATCCTCGATCTTGTGGGAGGAGATGACGAAGATGGACAGCAATAAAAATAGGCAGGTGCAGTCTATCTCGATATAGGACATCAGCGCGATGTGGATCACGGGGCACCTCCTTCAAAGCCACAAGGATAGGGTCAAAAAAGTACAAAAGACCACCTTTATTATAAAAGTACGAAAGGCAAAAATCAATAGAAAAAGGGGAAAGAAAAAAGCGCCGGACGAAATATACGAAAAGTGGGAGACAGCCACTTGAAAAGACGGCCGAAAGATGGTATTATACTAAAAAGGGAAGAATTTTGAGATGAAGTTGTGAAATTATACCAGCGTCGGTAGGTTTTTTGCGACGAGTCATCCCGTGCAGAAAAATGCACGAAGAAGGGGTTGACTGATATGCGGAGCTGTCGTAAAATCTTTGACAGACAGACAGACA
>JAUNJI010000100.1 GCA_030533295.1 Eubacteriales bacterium | reverse complement strand
ACCCCACTTCTTATCCAGTATACCATACTGTCTAACAAATGGGGTGCGGTTCAGCCAGTTTGGGTGCTCTTATATGTGAGAGCACCGAAAGGAGGATGAAAATGGACGACGAGGAGTTGGTGCGCCGGATGCAGCAGGGCGATATGCAGGCGTTCGATGCGCTGTACGCACGCTACAAGGACGAGGCGTACCGCGTCGCCTGCCTGATCGTCGGCAACTGCGCCGACGGCGAGGATCTGACGCAGGAGGCGTTCGTCACCGCAGCGCAGTCGATCGGCTCGCTGCGCGATGGCGCCAAGTTCCGGCCATGGCTGCTCAAAACGCTGTCCCGCGCCGCGTGGCGGTACTGCCGCAAGGCCAAGCGCGAGACCCCGGTCGCGGAATGGTTCGAGACCGGGCAGGGCGAGAGCGCGCTCACCGCTGTGCTCCGCACCGACGAGCAGCGGCGGCTGTATCAGGCGCTGCACCTGCTGGACGAAAAGCGCCGCACGGTGGTCGTGCTGCACTATTTCGATGAGATGCCGGTCAGGCAGATCGCGCAGACGCTCGGTGTGACCGAGGGCACGGTCAAATCCCGCCTGTTTTCCGCCCGCCGCCATCTGCGGCAGGCGCTGACCGCAAAAGAGGACGAGCCAAAGGAGGCTGCGACGAATGGATGAGATCAACATGGAGCGGACGATCCGCGAGACCCTGCACACCTGCGCAGACGGGCTGCACGCGCCCGACGCGCTCAAAACGCGCATCGACTATGCGCTGCGCAGCGGGCAGACCGCCCCGCGCCGCCGTCCGTGGGGCAAACGGCTGGCGGCAGCGCTGCTGGTGGCGGCGGTCGCCGTGACCGGCGCGGTCGCGGGCAGCGGCGTGGTGAGCTGGGGGTCGAGCAGCCGGACGGACAAGAGCTGGCGCGACTTCGACCAGACCGCCGCCTATGTACAGGAGCACGTGGCGGGGGCGAAAACGCCCGCCTCGTTCACCAACGGCTTTTCGTTCAAGCGCGGCTGCGAGGAGACGGTGGCCAAGCGGGATGAAAGCGGCAACGTGCTGGACAGCTTCACCGGCCTGCTGCTGGAGTACAAGAAGGGCGGCACGCAGCTGATGCTCAACATCGAGCCGGTGCAGGCGGAGGGCGAGTACACCTCGCCGTATGACACCGTGCGCACGGTGGGGGAGACCGCGCTGCACTACCGCGCGATGCGGTGCATCTTCCTGCCGCCGGACGGCAGCATCCAGCCGACCGCTGCGGAGCAGGCGGCGGCCGATCGCGGCGAGATCAACATCGCCTATGGGTCGGACACGCGCGAGGAACAGGTGTTTTACACCGTGTCGTGGATCGACGATGCGCTGTACTACGCGCTCTACACCTATGAGCCGGGCGATCTGACCGAGGACGACTTCTTCGCGATGGCGGGCGAGGTCATCGGGTCGTAAACCGCGTAAAACCACGATGTTTCGGCAAAAATCAAACGAAAAGAACAAAAGCGTCCATATGGACGCTTTTGTTTCGTTCAGAACGGCTCGCAGTAGCCCTCGCCGCCGTCGGCGAGCGACGCGAGCGCCCGTGCGGCGCGGGCGTCGGGGTCGTCCGCGACCGACACCGTATCGGTCAGCGTGTCGCGCGTCTCGCGCGGCAGGTCGAAGAACCGTTCCATCGCGCGGGTGCTGTGCCCCATCGCGTTGAGGAAAGAAAAAGGGATGTCGGCGGACACCCGCTTGGTGTGCTGCTGTTGCTCCATCCTATACCGCTCCTTTCATTTGCAGTATGTGCGGCCGACATGATATAATACGGGTATCCTGTGAAAGAAGGAGCGCCAGATCATGGAGCTGATCAAAAATAAGATATATCGTTGTCAGATCACCGACTACACCGCAGACGGGATGGGCTTCGCCAAGCTGGACGGACGCGCGGTGTTCGTGCCGCGCACCGCGGTGGGCGACCAGTGTGATGTGCGTCTGGTCAAGGTGACGAAAAAGCTGGCCTATGGCCGGGTCGAGCGGCTGGTCGTGCCGTCCGCGGCGCGGATCGCGCCCGCCTGCCCGGTGGCGGACAAATGCGGCGGCTGCTGCTATCAGCACATCACCTATGAGGAGGAGCTGCGTGCCAAGGAAAAGAAGGTGCGCGACGCGCTCACGCGCATCGGCGGGCAGGACGGCAGCAAGCTGACCGGCATCGTCGGCGCACCGCGCATCACGCGCTACCGCAATAAGGCGCAGTACCCGGTCGGCCGGGACGCGAACGGCCATATCATCACCGGGTTCTATCGCCCGCGCAGCCATGCGATCGTGCCGGTGGAGCAGTGCCTGATCCAGTCCGAGACGGCCGACCAGATCGCAGCCATCGTGCGCGACTGGATGCGCGACTACGAGGTGCCGCCCTACGACTACGCGAGCAAGCGCGGCGCAGTGCGCCATATCTACGTGCGCGTGGGCGAAAAAAGCGGCGAGAGCCAGCTCACGCTGGTCGCCGCGACGCACAAGCTGCCCGGTCTGGACGAGCTGGTGCGCCGTCTGCGGGATCGGCAGCCGTCGCTGACCGGTATTTTGCTCAACCACAACCAGCGGGGCGACAATGTGATCTTGGGCGACCGCACGGACGTGCTCTGGGGCGAGCCCATGCTCGAGGATCGGCTGTGCGGGCACTCGTTCCTGCTCTCGCCCGAGGCGTTCTATCAGGTCAATCACGCGCAGGCCGAACGGCTGTATGCGCAGGCGGTCGCGCTGGCCGGGCTGACAGGGAAGCAGACGGTGATCGATCTGTATTGCGGCGCGGGGACGATCACGCTCGCGCTCGCGGCGCACGCTGAGCGGGTGATCGGCGTGGAGATCGTGCCCGAAGCGGTCGAGAACGCCCGACAGAACGCCGCACGCAACGGCGTGGAGAACGTGGAGTTCCTGTGCGCCGATGCGGGGCAGGCGGCACACCGGCTCGCGCAGCGCGGCGTGCGGCCGGACGTGCTGGTGGTCGATCCGCCGCGCAAGGGGCTGGACGAGACCGCCCGCGATGCGATCTTGCGGATGCAGCCGCCGCGCGTGGTGTATGTGTCCTGCGACCCGGCGACGCTCGCGCGCGATGTCGCCGAGCTGTGCGGCACCGGGTACCAGCTGGAGACCGCGACCGCGTTCGACCTGTTCCCAAGGACGAGGCATGTGGAG
>JAUNJI010000099.1 GCA_030533295.1 Eubacteriales bacterium | reverse complement strand
ACCCCACTTCTTATCCAGTATACCATACTGTCTAACAAATGGGGTGCAGTTCAGTTAGGTCGTGCGTTTTTGCGTCTTTCAGTCGGGCGCGAGACCGGCTGCGCGATGCAGCAGACAGGGATCGCTGATGCCGAACGCGCGGAAGTTCATCTGCGCCTCGGCCAGCGACAGACCGTGGTTTTGGTCGCTGGGCGCGTCCTCGTCCTCGGTGAAATAGTCGATCTCCCACCAGCAGACCGGGCAGATATAACCCGGCGCGGGATCGACCGGCAGCTCTGCGCCGCAGCACGGACAGGGCGCGGTCTCGATGTCGTCCAAAAACGGATCGAACACGGGCGGCTCGTCCTGCTGCTCATAGAGATAGAGATCGGGGCGCTCGGGCAGCGCGTCGTCCGCGGGCGCATCCCACGGTGCATCCGGCTCGATCCAGATCAGATCGTCCTGCGCTTCAGGCAGCAAAAAGTCCTTACACAAACTCGATCGCCACCGGACAATGATCCGAGCCGTAGACATCGCTCAGGATGCGTGCCCCCTTGACCCGCTCTACCGCGCGGTCGGATACGAGGAAATAGTCGATCCGCCACCCCGCGTTCTTCTCCCGCGCCTTGAAACGGTAGCTCCACCACGAATATGCGCCCGTCTGCTCGGGATAAAAGTGGCGAAAGGTATCGGTGAAGCCCGCGTCCAGCAGCGTGGTCATCTTTTCGCGCTCCTCATCGGTGAAGCCCGCGTTGCGGCGGTTGGTCTTGGGGTTCTTGAGGTCGATCTCCTGATGGGCGACGTTCATATCCCCGCATACGATGACCGGCTTTTTCGCGTCCAGCTCCAGCAGATAGGCGCGGAAGGCATCCTCCCAGCGCATCCGATAGTCCAGCCGCTTGAGCCCATCCTGCGAGTTGGGCGTATAGACCGTGACCAGATAGAACGCGCCGTGATCGGCGGTGATCACGCGCCCCTCGTGGTCGTGCTCGTCGATGCCGATGCCGAAGGTCACGTCCTCCGGCTCGGTCTTGGACAACAGCGCCACGCCCGAATAGCCCTTCTTGTCCGCCGAGTTCCAGTATTCCCAGTAGCCCTCGATCGGCGGCGCCTGCTCGGGCTGGAGCTTGGTCTCTTGCAGGCAAAGTATATCCGGCTGCTCGGCCGCCACGAAGTCGAAAAAGCCCTTGCCCACGCAGGCGCGCAGGCCGTTGACGTTCCATGAGATCAGTTTCATATATCCTCCTTCACTGAGACGGCGCATCCAAGATGCCGCTCGCCGCGATGCGGCGCACGGCCTCCTCCATGCGGGCGGGCGGCACGACGAGCGCGAAGCGCACATAGCCCTCGCCCTGTCGGCCGAACGCACTGCCCGGCACGCCGATCACGCCGGTGCGCTCCATCAGGTCGAGCACGAACGCCACCGACGAGTCGTAGCCCGCCGGGATCTTCGCCCAGACGAACATCGTGCCCTGTGCGTCCGGCACGTCCCAGCCGATCGCACGCAGGCCGCCGCACAGGGCATCGCGCCGCGCGATATAGTGCGCACGGTTGCTCTGCACGACCTCCTGCGGTCCGGTCAGCGCCGCGACCGCGCCCGCCTGCACCGGGTAGAACGTGCCATAGTCGATCTGGGAGCGGAAGGCGCGGAACCGCGCGATCACCTCGCGGTCGCCGAGCGCGAACGACATCCGCATCCCGGTCAGGTTATAGGTCTTGGAGAGCGAGTTGAACTCGATGCCGACCTCTTTAGCGCCCGGGATAGACAAGAAGGACAGCCCCTGTTCCCCGTTGAGCAGCAGGTCGGAATAGGCGTTATCGTGCAGGATGATGATGTCATACGCCCGCGCGAAATCGACCAGACGCTCATAAAACGACCGATCTGCGACCGCTGTGGTCGGGTTGTTCGGGTAGGAGACGATCATCGCCTTGGCGCGGTCTGCCACATCGTCGGGGATGTCGGCCAGATCGAGCTGCCAGCCGTTTTCCTCGCGCAGCGGGTACAGACCGACCTCGGCACCGGCCATCATCGGGCCGAAGGAAAAGATCGGGTAGCCCGGATCGGGCGCGAGGATCAGATCGCCCTGTCCCGCGAACGCGAAGCACACGTGCGCGATCCCCTCCTGCGAACCGCTCACGGCCATGATCTCGTCATCTGCGAGGGCGACGCCATAGCGGCGGCTGTACCAGTCCTGCACCGCGTCCAGCAGGGCGCGGGTCTCGGTCAGCGCGTATTTATACTGTGCCGGATCGAGCGCGGCACGGCTGACCGCCTCCATGACGTGCGCCGGCGGCTCGAGATCGGGCGTGCCGATCGACAGATTGATCACATCCACCCCACTGGACAGCAGCGCACGCTTGCGCTCGTCGAGCTGATTGAAAATATTGCTTTCTGCGGGTCCACCCGCCTTGATGAACTGCATAGCTGTTATCTCCCTAATAAAAATTCGATCACCGTCCGATTGAAGCGGGACGGCTGCTTGGCAGCGATGAAATGATCGCCATCGCGGAACACCTCGACGCGGCAATGCGGGATATGCGCGGCCATCTCGCGGGTCTGGCTGTCGCGCACCATATCGTGTTCGCCCACCAAGATCAGCGTGGGCATGGTGAGCTGGGACAGATCGTCCATCCGCACGCCGTATGGATGCACCATCAGGCCGAGCACATCGCGTTTGCGTGCCGCCCGGCGGCTGATCCGACCCAAGCCGTGCAGCAGCGCATAGCCCACATACACAGGTAGCTGGACGTGCGGCTTGATGCCGGCGAACATCTCGACATTGGCGCCGTTGAGGATCAGCTTATCTACATAGTTCGGATAGGTGAGCGCGAATTTGATCGCCAGATCGCCGCCGTCGGAAAAACCAAGGATATGCGCCTTGCGCACGCCGCAAGCATCCAGCACGGTCTTGAGGTCCTCGGCCATCTGCGCGAAGGTCAACTCGACCGCGCCGCGCTCCGACGCGCCATGACCGCGGCTATCCACCGCGAGCACGCGATAGAAGCGGGTGAACTCCGGGATCTGGGCTTTCCAGTACGCGCTGCTCTCCCCATTGCCGTGCAGCAGTACCAGCGGCTGTCCCTGCCCCACGTCATAGCAGGCGATCTGCGCATCGCCGCACAGGATCCATCGCGGCTGAAGATCAAACATATCCCATTCCTCGCCTTTCTTCCTTGGTCTGATGCGTCACATCATAGTTGGCATACGAAAACGCCGGTATGAAGCC
>JAUNJI010000039.1 GCA_030533295.1 Eubacteriales bacterium | reverse complement strand
GCATCAAGGCAAAGCTAAAGGGCTTGCCGCCTGCGATCCACAGACGACAAGCCCTCTCGGTAGCTTGAACGATTTTTAGCGTGAATTTTTGTCTAACTTTTTGGGGGCACTTCACTGCCGAAAGGGTGCTTTTTTCATCCAAAAACCGCGTCAGGCGCGGTAGAACGCGCCAAAGCCGCGATAGGCCATATACAGATCGAGCTTGGCGATCAGCTCGAACGGTGCGTGCATGGACAGCACGGGCACGCCCGCGTCCACCGTATCGATGTTGCGGTCGGCCAGATACATGGCCACCGTGCCGCCGCCGCCCTGATCGACCTTGCCGAGCTGGCCGGTCTGCCAGACCACGCCCGCCTGATCGAAGATGCAGCGGATCCGCGCCATCAGCTCGGCGCTCGCGTCCGACGTGCCCGATTTGCCGCGTGCGCCCGTGTACTTGACCAGCGCGAAGCCGCCGTTGGCGCGGGCGTCGTTGCGCTTTTCCGATACCTCGGGGAAGTTGGGGTCGAAGGCGTTGCACACGTCGGCCGACAGGCAGACCGAATTTTCATAGCACGCCTCGACCAGCACATCCTGTGCGCGACACAGGTCGGCCATAAAGGTATCGAACGCACGCGACTGCATACCGGTCACGCCGTCCGAGCCGGTCTCCTCCTTGTCCACCAGCAGACAGATGCAGGTATGTGTCGGCGTATCCGCGCAGTCGAGCAGCGCGGTCGCGGCGGTGTACGCGCACACGCGGTCGTCGTGGCCGTAAGAGCCGACGAACGAGCGGTCGAAGCCGATGTCGCACGCCCGGAAGGCGGGCACGCAGCACAGCTCGGCCGACAGGAAATCGGCCTCGACCATGCCGTAGCGCTCGTGCAGATGCTCCATGACGGCCAGCTTGACCTTTTCACTGCACTGGTCGTCCACCGTTTCGCTCGGCACCGAGCCGACCAGCACGTTCAGCCCCTCGCCCTTGATCACCTCGGTGGCCTTTTTGCTCATCTGCTCGGCGGCGAGGTGGGGCAGCAGGTCGGTGATGACGAACTTGGGGTCGTCCGGCTGGTCGCCGATGCGCACCTCGACCGTCTTGACCTGCCCTTCGTGGCACACGCACACCACGCCGCGCAGCTCGAGCGGGATCGCCGTCCACTGGTATTTCTTGATGCCGCCGTAATAGTGGGTCTTGAAGAACGCCATGCCGCTGTCCTCATAGAGCGGCACCGTGCGGATGTCGATGCGGGGCGCATCCAGATGGGCGGCGGTCAGGCGCACGCCCGCCGCAAGGCTCTTTTGGCCGATCACGGCCAGCGTGATCCCCTTGTGGCGGTTGACCTGATAGATCCGGTCGCCCGGCGCGAGCGCGTCGCCCCGCGCCCAAGCACGAAAGCCCTTGGCCTCGGCCAGCGCGATCATAGCCTTGACCGCGTCGCGCTCGGTCTTGCCCTCGTCGAGGAACTGCTTATAACCCGTGGCATAGGCCGGGATAGCGGCCTTGTCGTCGTCGGTCAGACGGTCGAAACCGGTCTTTTTCTCATAAAAAAGCTGCTGAGCTGTCATATTCCTTCTCCTTTGCTCAAAATGGTATACAACGCATCGGTCTGCTGCCAGAGCGCAGCGAGATCGCCGTCGTTTTGCACGATATAGTCGCACCGGGCGCGATAGAAGCCGTCGTCCGGCTGGGCGTCGATCCGCGCCCGCGCGGCCTGCTCGGTCAGCCCGTCCCGCGCCATCACGCGGCGCACGCGCGTCTCGGTGTCGGCCAGCACGCCGACGACCTGCGCGCACAGGTCGTCCACGCCCGCCTCGAACAGCGTCGGCGCGTCGTAGAGCACGATCGGCCGATCGGCCTGCGCGTGCAGCGCCTCCAGCGAGGCCGCGCGGATGTACGGACGGGTGATCGCGGTCAGCTCCGCCAGCTTGGCCGGGTCGGCGAACACGACCTGCGCCAGCTTGGGGCGGTCGAGCGCCCCGTGCGCATCCAGCACGCCGCCGAAGGCCGCATCCAGCGCAGCGAGCATGGCGGTGTCCTGCGCACACAGCGTGCGATAGACCGCGTCCGCGTCCACCCAGCCCGCGCCCAGCGTGCGCATCCGCGCGGCGACCGTGCCTTTGCCGGTGCCGCTGCCGCCGGTCAGCCCGATGATCTTCATTTTGCCACATCCTTCGTGATGATATTCCGATCGGGCGGGCGCATCACACCTCGATGATCCGAAAGCCCGCCGCTTTTTTGATCCGGTTGGCGACCGCCAGCCCCAGCCCCTCGTCGGGCGGGCACTGCGCCCAGATCTGCGCGACGCTCGTCTCGTCGAACGCCCGCAGACGGTCGAACACCACGCGCGCCTGCGCCGCCAGATCGTCCTGCGCGCCCAAGCACGCCACCGTGCAGGTGGGGAACCAGTCCCGATATTCGTCGAAACACAACACGCCGGTGGCGCTGCCGATATGGGCGCGGATGTATGCCGCCGTGCGCTGTGGGTCGCCGCGCACGACCGTCACCGGCGCCTTGGGCGCGTAATGCCGGTATTTCATGCCGGGCGCAGACACCTGCACGTCTGCGCCGATCGTCTCATATAGGGCGCGATCGACCTCGACCGTGCCCAGCACGGCGCGGAGCTGCTCGAGCGTCACGCCGCCCGGCCGCAGCAGCCGCGGCGTATCGCCCGCCAGCGAGACCACGGTGGATTCCACGCCCACGCCGCACGCGCCGCCGTCCAAGATCGCGGCGATCTTGCCGTCCATGTCGCGGAGGACGTGTTCCGCCGTCGTGGTCGATGGCCGTCCCGAGGTGTTGGCCGACGGCGCGGCCAGCGGCACGCCCGCCGCGCGGATCAGCGCACGCGCCAGCGGGTGCGCGGGCAGGCGGATGCCCACCGTGTCCAGCCCGCAGGACACCTCCTGCGGGATGCGGTCGCCCTTGGGCACGATCATGGTCAGCGGTCCCGGCCAGAACGCCGCCGCCAGCGCCGCCGCCTGCGGCGGCACCGCCGGACACAGGTCGAAGATCTGGTCGAAGTCCGCGATGTGGACGATCAGCGGGTTGTCCTGCGGCCGTCCCTTGGCGCGGAAGATCTTGGCGACCGCTCGCCCGTCCAGCGCGTTCGCGGCCAGCCCATACACCGTTTCGGTGGGCATACCCACCACCTCGCCCTGTTTGAGCAGGGCGGCCGCGGTCTGCACGGCGTTTTCATCCCGTCCGGGGGATAGGATGCTCGTTTTCATGTATCACACTTCCATCTGTGGGGTCTTATCCTTGTATCTTTGCCCGCTATGCCGTCAAAGCGGCCAGACCGGCAGCGCCAGCAGCTCGGCGGGCGGGGCGATCACGCCGGTATACAGCCCGATCGCCAGCAGCGCCACGCCGATCGCCAGCGCGATCAGCTTTTTGGTGATCCGCAGCAGCAGGAGCACGACATTGACCAGCACCAACGCGCCCCCGGCCACCAGCCACGGCGCAGACTGCCACAGGGCAGACAATTCGTCCATCATGCGAGCCTCCTTTCCTGTGTGGCGCGGGTCAGACCTGACCCTGCGCCTTGAGCTTTTCCGCCGTGTCGGCGGCGATCAGCGCGTCCAGCACCTCGTCCATATCGCCGTCGAGGAACTGGCCGAGCTTGTAGAGCGTCAGCTTGATGCGGTGGTCGGACACGCGGTTTTCCGGGAAGTTATAGGTGCGGATGCGCTCCGACCGGTCGCCCGTGCCGACTTGGCTCTTGCGGTCGGCCGCGATCGCGCTCTGCTGCTTGGCCACCTCGGCCTCATACAGCCGCGCCCGCAGCACGCGCAGCGCCTTGTCCTTGTTTTTGTGCTGGCTGCGCTCGTCCTGACACTCGACGACCGTGTTCGTCGGGATATGGGTGACGCGGATCGCCGAGGACGTTTTATTGATATGCTGGCCGCCCGCGCCCGATGAGCGGAAGGTATCGATCCGCAGATCCTTGGGGTCGATATACAGATCGACCTCCTCAGCCTCGGGCAGCACGGCGACCGTCGTGGTCGAGGTGTGCACCCGCCCCTGCGATTCGGTCTCCGGCACGCGCTGGACGCGGTGCACGCCGCTCTCGAATTTGAGGCGGGAATACACCCGGTCGCCCGCGACGCGGAACACGATCTCCTTGTAGCCGCCCAGCTCGGTCTCGGAGGTGCTCATGATCTCGGTCTGCCAGCCCCGCGCCGCCGCATACATCGTGTACATCCGATACAGGTCGGCGGCGAACAGGGCGCTCTCCTCGCCGCCCGCGCCGCCGCGGATCTCGACGAAGATGTTCTTGTCGTCGTTGGGGTCGCGGGGCAGCAGCAGGATCTTCAATTTTTCCTCCAGCCGGGCGCTGTCGGCCTTGGCCTGTTGCAGCTCCTCCTGCGCCAGCGTTTTCATGTCCGGGTCGCCCAGCAGCTCGAGCGCATCGGCCTGCGCCTGCTGCGCGGCCTGCCACGCGCGGAACGCCTGCACGATCGGCTCGAGCTCGTTGCGCTCTTTGAGCAGCCGCGCCGCGTGGGCGGGATCGTCATACAGCCCGGGCTCGGCCAGACGGGCTTCCAGCTCGTCCATGCGCTGCGCGAGGGCATTGAGTTTGTCAAACATGGTCGTTCCTCTCCTTACCACCGCCCGGTGAGCATCAGCCCCAAAATGGAGCAATACTCCCGACAGTGCACGGCCACGCGCTGCGCCGGATAGGGCGTGGGCGCGGGCACACCGACGGCATCCAGCCCGCCCCGCGCCATCAGCACGCGGGCGCGGGCGAGGTGGTAGTCGCTCGTGACGACGGCGGTCTTGTGTCCCGCGCCGATCAGCGCGCGGGCGTTCTCGATGTTCTCGATCGTGTTGCTCGAACTGTCCTCGAGCAGCAGGCGCTCGGCGGCGATGCCCTTGCGCAGCAGATAGCGCTGCATGGCCTCGGCCTCCGGGCAGGGCTCGTTCGCGCCCTGCCCGCCGCACAGCACGGCAGACAGGTCGGGATCGGCGCACAGCAGGTCATAGGCGGTGTCCAGCCGCGCCGCGAGGGCGGCGGAGGGGTGGCCGTCCTCATACACCCGTGCGCCCAGCACCAGCAGATAGTCGGCCTCGGCGGCCGCCGGGTCGGTGTCCATCCCGCACAGGATGATCGCCTGGATCGCGACGAACGAGGCCAAAAACAGCCCGAACAGCACGCGCCCGACCATCGCCAGCGCCCGACAGACGCGGCTGCGCCCCTGTCGGCACAGCACCAGCCCCTCGCCCGCGCAGCCGACCGCCAGCGCCAGCAGGAACACGCCGCCAAAGCGCGAGGGCGCCCACGGCAGCTGCACCACGCCGAGCACGGCGCACACCACCGCCAGCACCAGCCAGCCCCGGTGCGCGGTCATGACTGCATCTCCTCGAGCGCGGCGGCGACCGCCTCCCACTCATCCATGCGGGCTTCGAGCGTCTGGTCGCACGTCTCTTTTTCGCCCATCAGCGCGAGCAGCCGCCCGGAGTCGGACGCGACCGCCAGCATCTGCTGCTCGAGGTCGGCCGCCTGCCCTTCGAGCTGGGCGATCTCGCGCTCGAGCGCGGAAAGCTGCTTTTGCAGGTTTTTGGTGCCGCCCGTGCGCTTGGGAGGCGCCGGCGGCTTGGGCACATCGTCCAGCGTGGGCGCGGTGCGCCCGCGCGGCGCGGCGGGCGGCGCAGGCTGCGCCGCGGGCAGCGTGCCGCGTTCGCGAAGCTGCAAGAAATCGCTGTACGAGCCGGTGAAGTCGATCAGCTGCCCGTCCTCCAGATAGAGCACGCGGGTGGCGAAGCGCTCGACGAAATACCGGTCGTGCGAGACGAACAGCAGCGTGCCGTCGAACGCCTCGACCGCCTCCTCGATCCACTCGCGGCTGGCGAGGTCGAGGTGGTTGGTCGGCTCGTCCAAGATCAGCAGGTTGAGCGGGTCGTACATCAGCTCGCACAGGCGCAGGCGGCTCTTTTCGCCGCCCGACAGCATAGCCACCGTCTTGCGCTGCTCCTCGCCCGTGAACTGGAACGCGCCCAGCCGGTCGCGTGCCGTCTGCATCGACACGTCCTTGTCGTAGATCAGCGTGTCGATCAGGTCGCGATGCGGATCAGCGAAGCGCACCTGCTGCGGCAGATAGGCCGGGCGCAGGCCGACGCCCTTGCGCACCGTGCCGCTATCCGGCGTCTCCTCGCCGAGCACGATCTTGAGCAGCGTGGTCTTGCCCGCGCCGTTGGCGCCCAGCAGGGCGACGCGCTCGCGGTTGTGGATGGTGAAGCTCACGCCGCGCAAGACCGCCCGGCCGTCATAGGTCTTGGTGATGTCGCGCACCTTGAGCACGTCCTCGGTCTCATAGTTGGGGTCGCCGAAGGTGACGGTCATGCGCCTGTCCGTTTTCGGACGGTCGGTGACGGTCATGCGGGCGATGCGCTTTTCGATCGAGGCGGCACGCTTGGCCAGATGCTCGGTGCCGTGCTCGTGCATGGCGCGGGCGGTCGCCTCCAGCCGCTTCTTTTCGGCCAGCTCGTGCTCATGGCGCTTGCGCTGCTCGGCGCGGCGGCGCTCCCGCTCGACCGCATAATAGGAATAGTTGCCGTTATAAAAATCGCAGGTGCAGTCGTGCAGCTCGATCACCCGCTCGCAGCACTGGTCGATGAACCAGCGGTCGTGTGAGATGATGAGCACGGTGCCGCGATAGCTTTCCAGATAGCGCCCCAGCCAGTCCACCGCGTCCATATCGAGGTGGTTGGTCGGCTCGTCGAGCAGCAGGATGTCGGTCTGCTCCAAAATGATCCGCGCCAGATCGATCCGCGTCTTTTCGCCGCCCGAAAGCTGCGCGAAGGGCTGCGCCCGCATGGCGCGCGGGATCGCCAGACCGTTGCACACCCGGTCGATCTCATGATCGCGGTTATAGCCGCCCAGCAGCTCCAGCCGGGTCTCGAGCTGGGCATAGCGCTTGAGGAGCGAAGCGTCGTCCGGCTTGCGCGCCATCTCGTCGGTCAGCGCATCCATCGCGGCGGCGATCTCGTCCGACTCGCGGAAGGCGATGCGCAGCACGTCCTCGACGGTCATATCGGGCGGCACATCGGGCATCTGGTCGATCACGCCCGCCCGCTTGCCCGCGCCGAGCGACACGTGCCCCCCGTCATAGGGCAGGCGGCCGGTCAGGATGTGCAGCAGCGTGGTCTTGCCCGCGCCGTTGGCGCCCAGGATCGCGACCTTTTCGCCCGCACGGATGTCGAAGCTGACCTCCCGCAGGATCGGGCGGTCGCCATAGTATTTGGTCAGGTTTTGTACAGAAATGTCAGCCACAGAGGCCGCTCCTTTCCGATCATAGGATCGATGTCATAGTTCTTTTCATTATAACACATCACGCCCGGCAGGAAAAGAGCGCAGCCGATCATTTCTGCCGCACATCGGCCGTTTTGGCGCTGCTGCGCGGACGATCGTCTTTTTTTTGACGAAAAAACGGCATCTCCGCCAAAATATCCCCGATCGCGTCTTGCGCGTGCGGTGGGAAACCGATATAATGATACTATCAAATAAAAAAAACGCCGTCGCAGCGGGCATCGCTCCCGGCGAGAAAGGAGCGCGCAGCATGGAAAAACTGTTGCAGCAGGAGATGCGGCGCCCGCATGGGTCAAGGGTCTCGTCGTGCTCGGGCTCGATCTTTTCCTCGTGCTCTCCGCCCTGTTCGCCGTGGGCGTGTATACGGCCACCAACGACCTCGTGCGCACGCAGGCCGTGCGCAGCATCACCAACATCAGCCAGCTCAACCGGGACTCGGTCAGCCGGGCGCTCACCAACCGCCGCACCATGATCGAAACGCTCGTCGCCCGCATCGAGGAGCAGCACATCGAGGATGTCAGCGACATCCTGCGCGAGCTGACCTATTTCGAGTCCTCGTTCGACTTCATGCGCATGGGACTGGTCGATCGGGACGACATCGTGCACACGACCGACGGGCTGACGATCGACATCACCGGCGACCAGATGATCGACCAGCTCTGGCATGAGTCCTTCCACCTCTCGCCCAGCCGCTCGCCGCTGGCCGAGGACGGCCCGATGGTCAATCTGTTCACCTGCCCGATCTACATCCACGGCGAGCCGCGTTATATGCTGTTCGCCAGCTACGCTTCGTATAAACTGACCGAGCGCATGAACATCGATTCGCTCGAGGGCAACGGCTACCACTTCCTGCTCGACCGGGACGGCCACGTGGTGATCTACCCGCAAAACTATGCCGATCAGGAATACGCCGCGCTGATGGACTACATCAACGAAAATCCGCAGATCCTGCCCAGCCATGATGGAGATGTCACCTTCCACTTTGGCAGCGAGGACTATTACGCCCATTTCGAGTATCTGGACATCAACGACTGGGCGCTGCTGACCTGCGTCAAGGAGCGCGTGCTGTTCGCCGACGCCCGCCACATCGTCGCCATCGTGCTGATCGCGACCGGCGTGCTGTGGACGGTGATCGCGCTGATCATCTTCGCGATCTATCATGAGCAGGTGCGCCGCCGCCAAAACGAGCTGCGCACCACCTATTATGATGAGCTGCTGGGCATCGGCAACGCCAACGCGCTGAACGCGTGCTACAAGAACATCCCGCCCGAGCAGCTCGACCAGATGTATCTGGTCGCCCTCGATGTCGATCAGTTCAAGGAGTTCAACTACGTCTACGGCGGCGAGGCCGGCGACGAGCTGCTGCGCTACCTCGTCCGCACGATCATGGAGGAGTTCCCGCAGGCTTATCTGTTCCGCTATATGTCGGACTGCTTCGTGGCGCTCCATCCCTATGAGCCGCGCGAGGGCTTCGCCCAGCGGATGCAGCACCTCGATGACCGCGTCGAGCGCGATGTCACCCGCGGGCTGGTCCCGCCGTTCGAGGTATCGGCCGGTGTGCGCGTCGTGCAGGCCGGTGAGCCCATGCACCTCGCCTTCAGCGACGCGATGATCGCCCGCTCGACCATCAAGGGCAACTATACGCGCCATTTCATGTTCTACGACGGTTCGCTGCGCCGCGAACGGCTGGATTACGTCGAGATGTGCTCGGCCTTCCCGACCGCGCTGCGCGACGGCGAGTTCGAGGTCTATTATCAGCCCAAGTACGAGATCCGCACCGGCCAGCTGATCGGCGCGGAGGCGCTGGCGCGCTGGATCCGGCCGGACGGCACGATGATCTCGCCGGGGGCGTTCGTCCCCTGCTTCGAGGCCAGCTCGCAGATCGTCATGCTCGACGAATGTATGCTCGAGCAGGTGTGCCGCCAGATGAAACGCATGGAGGAGGACGGCCTGCCCATCCGGCCGGTGTCGGTCAACCTGTCCCGCGTGCATCTGCGCGTGCCCGATCTGCTGGACACGCTGCGCACGATCATCCGCGACACCGCGATCGATCCGGCCATGCTGTCCTTCGAGATCACCGAGAGCGCCCTGCTCGAGGAGCACATCGCGCTCGACGACATCCTCGTGCAGCTGCACGAGATCGGCTGTCAGGTCGAGATGGACGACTACGGCGTGGGCGCGTCCAGCCCGGATGCGCTGCTGTCCAGCCATTTCGACACGCTCAAGCTGGATAAATCCTTCGTCGATCGCATCGGCGACGAGCGGGCGGAGGATCTGATCCGCTCGATCGCCCACATGGGGCACAAATGGGGGATGCGGATCTTGGCCGAGGGCGTCGAGACCGCCGAACAGGCCACCCGCCTGCTCGAGCTCGGCTGCCACTACGCGCAGGGGTTCTATTATGCCCGGCCGCTGCCCGCCCGCGCGTATCGCGACCTGCTGCAAAGCGACGTGCAGCCCGAGCCGATCGTGCCCGATCCGCAGCGGGTCTTTTCGCCCGACATCTGCGCGCTGCTCGACGGCACGCTGCTGCCCATCTACATCATCGACCCCGAGACCTTCGAGGTGGTCTACTGCAACCAGGCGATGCGGCAGGCGGTCGACGGGCGCGACCCGATCGGCAAGCTTTGCTACCAGTCGCTGCGCGGCTATGAGCTGCCCTGCGAAAACTGCGCCGCCATGCGGCTGTATCACTATCGGGACGGCTCGCCCAAGCCGGTCAACCCCCATCCCGGTGTCCACGCGCTGCTCCAGCCCTCGCCGCTGCACTGGCAGGGACAGGAGTACATCCAGCTCACCTTCATGGACATCACCACGCAAAAGCAGCTCGAGGAGGAGCTGCGCCTGCGCGGACAGGAATACGAGGCCATCCTCCAGCAGCGCATCATCGGCGTCATGCGCTATGACCTCGCCACCGACACAGCCACGGTCAACGTCAACGAAAACCTCGAGCGCGTGCCCGAATACATCGTGCGCGACTGCGGCCGCGTCGCGCGGGGCAGCGGCATGATCCCGCCCGCCAGTCTGGTGACGACGGCCGAGATGATCGCCGACATCCGCGCCGACCGCCCCAACCGGGGCTACGACATCCAGATCGCGCCCAAAAACGGCGCGGCGATCTGGTGCCACTTCGATTATGTGCTGCTGCACGACGAGGAGGGGCGGCCGCGCCGCGCGATCATCTCCTTCTATGACAACACCGAGCAGCGCGAAAAGGAGCTGGCCTACCAGAAATGGAGCGCCGGCCTGAGCGCCCTGATGGGCGAGAACACGGTCTATCTGGGCGTCGATCTGACGCTCGACCTGCTCGAGTCCGAAAACCGCTTCGGCACATGGCGCACCGAAAAGGTCGGCCAGCGGTACACCGATTTCGTCAATGAGCTGGCCAACGAGCTGGTCATGCCCGACTATGTGCACGATTTCTGCTACTTCCTCGACCGCGAACGCCTGCTCGGCGCGTATCACGCCGGACAGCAGAACGACACGCTCGAGTATCAGGCGCGGTGGGACGACCACATCCACTGGTATCGCGTCTCGGTCCAGCTCGCCAGCGACCCGGCGACGGACGATGTCAAGGCGTCGGTCGTGTTCGTCGACGTGGACAACGAGGTGCGCGAGCGCGAACGCCTCCGCGACGAGGCCGAGCGCGACTCGATGACCGGTCTGTACAACCGCGCGACCACCGAGCGGCTGATCCGCGCCGTGCTCGAGCACCACCACGGCGAGCGCTGCTGCTTCATGCTGATCGATCTGGACGACCTGCGCGACATCAACAGCGGGCTGGGGCATCTGGAGGGCGACCGGGCGCTGACCGCCATCGCCGCGACCATGCGCACCAAGTTCCGCAAGGGCGACATCCTCGGCCGCACCGGCGGCGATGAGTTCGTCGCCTTCCTGCGCAACGTGCCGGAGGCGGACGGACTGTACGCCTCGATCGGCGACCTGCTCTATCGGCTGCAACAGGTGTCCATCGGCGCGGCGCAGCAGCGGCCGCTGTCGGTCAGCGTGGGCTGTGCGATCGGCGTCGCGGGCAAGGACGATTTCCAGACGTTGTATGAGCACGCCGATCTGGCGCTGTACTACACCAAAGCCAACGGCAAGAACGCCTTCCACTTCTACACGCCCGATATGGAGCAGCGCACCTTCGTCTATCAGCCGCAGAGCACGGCGCTGCTGCCGCAGCCCGCTGCGCCGCTGCCGTCGCCCCCGCCGCCGCCGCCCGACCCCGATGGCTGGTCTGAGGCGATCGAGGTGCGGCGACTGATCAAGGCGATCTCGCCCTTCTTCCCGCTGGTCATTTCGGTCGATCTGACCCACGACCGCTACCGCATGATGCAGTATCAGCCCTATACCGCCGAGCTCGTCCCCGATCAGGGCTGCTTCAGTCAGGTGGCCGAGCAGATCCGCGCCACCTTCCACCCGGACGACCGGGCGGACTTCGCCGCCCATTACAGCCGCGACGCGCTGCTCCATGCCTATGACGAGGGCAGACGGATCATCGGCCATCAGGCGCGGATGCGGGGCGCGGACGGCATCTACCGCGTCGCGCAGGGGGTCGTGCTGTTCATCGAACAGCCGCTCTCGGACGATGTGTGCGCGGTCATCTTCATGCACGTGCTGCCCAACGACGACGAAAAGGGCAAGCGGAAATGAGCACTTTCGCCCGTTCCCGCCGCAAAAAAGCCTGCCAAGCGACCAGCTTTGCAGGCTTTTTCGTTTCGTTTCGGCGGATGCGCCGCGCTCAGGTGGGGTCTTGCCGCTTTTGCGCGAGGATGGCGACCAGCGCCTGCTCGAGCAGCGCCGCGTCGATGGGCTTGGTCAGGTAATCGTCCATGCCCGCGTCGAGCGCCTCGCGCACGTCCTCCGCGAAGGCGTTGGCCGACAGCGCGACGATCGGGATCGTGCGGGCGCAGGGGTGGTTGCTCGCCCGGATGGCCTGCGTGGCCGCGCAGCCGTTCATCACGGGCATCTGCATATCCATCAGGATCGCGGCATACTGCCCGGGCGACGAGGCCAACAGCCGCTCGACGGCCTCCGCGCCGTTGGCGCACAGGTCGCAGGTCGCGCCGAACAGCTCGAGCGTGCCCTCGATGATCTCGGCGTTGAGCGGGTAATCCTCGGCCACGAGCAGGTGCAGCCCTTGCAGGCCGCCGGTGGGCGCGGCCGCGACCGGGGCATCGCCCTCGCGCAGATGGCGCAGCTCCTCCTTGAGCGAGGACAGGAAGAAGGGCTTGGGCAGGCTGCCCGCGACGCCGGCCGCCCGCAGCTGCGCCGCGACGGGCGTCCAATCCCCGGCGACCAACAGCAGCGTCCGCTCCGGCTGAAAATGGGGACGCAGCGCCCGGGCAGCGAGCAGACCGTTGGTATCGGGCTGCCGACAGCCCAGCAGCACCAGATCGAAGGGCGGATCGGCCGCATCGAGCTGGACGATCGCGTCGTCCAGCGTGTCCGCGCACACGGCGGGCAGGCCGCTCTGCGACAAGATCCCGGCGACATCGCCGCTGCACGCCGCCGCGGCATCGACCACCAGCGCACGGTGCAGGTGCTGCGCCTGCCAATAGCCGGGGTCGGCGCTCTCCTCCTGCACGCGCAGGTCGAGCGTGACCGTGAACGTGCTGCCCGCGCCGGGGGCGCTTTCCACGTCGATCGAGCCGCCCATCAGGTCGAGCAGGTTCTTGACGATGCTCATGCCCAGCCCGGTGCCCTGCAACTGCGAGGAAACGCCGGTCTTTTCGCGGGTGAACGGGTCGAACAGCACCTTTTGGTACGCCTTAGACATGCCGATGCCGTCGTCCTGCACGATGAAGCGCGTGGTGACGCGGCTGGGCGCGGTCTGGGGCAGCTGCTCGATCGTGAGCTGGATGTGGCCGCCCTCCGGCGTGTATTTGACCGCGTTGGTCAGGATATTGACCAGGATCTGGCTGAGCTTGGGCTCGTCGCCCACCAGCTGCTCTTGCAGCAGCGTCCGGGTGACGATCCGCAGCGTTTGCTTTTTGGCGGTGGCCTGCGGGCGGATGATCAGCTCGATCCGCTCGACCAGCCCGCCCAGCACGAAGGCATCGGCGCTCAGATCGACCTTGCCGCTCTCGATGCGGCTCATATCGAGCACGTCGTTGATCAGGCCGAGCAGGTGGTGGCTGGACGCGCCGATCTTGCGGGCGTATTCGCGCACCCGATCGGGATCGTCCGCGTCGCGCTCGAGCAGCGGCAGAAAGCCGATGATGACGTTCATCGGGGTGCGGATGTCGTGGCTCATGTTGCTCAAAAAGGCGCTCTTGGCCGTGTTGGCCGCCTCGGCCACGTCGAGCGCGGTCATCAGATCGATGCGGTCGCGCCGCTCCTGCGTGCGGTCCTGTATGATGAGCAAGAACCGCTCGATCTTGCCGATCTTGATGTGGTAGATCAGCTCATCGAACCACAGCTGCTCGCCCGTTTCGGGGTGACGGCGGGTCGAGATGAGCTGGTCGGTCGTGCCCAGCGGCAGATCGTCCAGATCGTCCCAATGCAGGCCGGGGCGGTCGGGGAATTCCACCTGCGCGAGCAAGTCGCGGTCGGCTTGGATGCGCTCCCGGCTCCAGCCCAGCACCTGCTCGGCGTTGGGGCTGACGTACTCCACCCGATGGTCGCCCGGCAGCAGCACGACGAACACCTGCGACACGTTGGCCGATAGGATGTCGAACAGCTTTTCCCGATAGGCGAGCTCGCCCTTTTGGCGCAGCATGGCGCGGCGGTCGTGCTCGATCAGCGTGATCGCCAGCACGATCAGCAGCAGCAACGCACAGACCACACAGATCCGCGTGGTCTGGCGCACGACCTGCCGGACGTGCTGGCCGACGGCCTCCTGCGGCACGATGCCCACCAGCATCCAGTCCTGCAAGCCGAGCGGCTGATAATGCAGATAGAAGCTGCCCTTGGGGACGGTGAACAGGCAGTCGCCCCGCTGTCCGGTGCGGATCGCGGTGCGGACGGCGGTCTGATCGGCGTCCTCGAAGTCGGCGATGGCCAGCATGGTGAACAGATCCTGCGTATCCACGATCTTCTGCTGGAAGGAGACCAGCGTCCGCCCGTTCCGATCGAGCAGCAGGCACTCCGACTGCCCGGCATAGGCGACATCGTCCAGTACCTCGTGCAGCGCCTCGGCGTCATACAGCAGCGCGGCGGCCAAAAAGTCGAAGCCTTGGAAGCGCCCGGGCGCGGTCGGGATCGCGAACAGCAGCACCTGCCCCGCGTCGTCGAGCGTGCCCTCGACGATGACGCTGCGCCCCTCCTGCGTGAGCAGGTAGAAGTCCTGCCCCAAGTCGAGATAGCCCTTTTTGCCCGTCATATCGATGCACGAGCCATCCTGATCGATGAACAGCCAGTTGTGGAACTTCCACCGCTGCTTGAGCTGCGCCAGATAGTCCGCCGCGCGGTCGTCCTGCTGCGCGAGCGCGCACACGAGCGCCCCATCCTCCAGCAGGTTCCAGTTGCGCTCGGCCAGCGCGATGAATTTTTGATCGACCTGACCGTAGACCTCGGTGAGCTGGCTGGCGACCTCCTGATCGCGGGCGCGACCGATCTGCGTCACATATTGGGCGAAAAACAGCACGGCGAGCAGCAGCAGCGCGCTCCCCAATATCGCCAAACAGACCGTGCGGACAGCGGGACGAGATCTCATGGCACGCATCCCCTTTCGTGCGGCGTCCGGCGGCTGTCCGGCGGTCGGGCGCACGACGACCTCTTGGTCAAAAGGCTGCAAAATTTACGACTGAACTGGTTGCCTTTCGACGTTTTCTTTGTTATACTCTCATTATAGAGGATGCGCAACGGCAAGTCAATGCGCGATGCACAAGAGAGAAGATGATCTACTATGACGGTCAAGGAATGTTACGAACGGATCGGCGACTATGAAGAAGTGATCGGCCGGTTGGGACGGGAGGATCGGATCTGCCGCTATCTGGGCAAGCTCGGCGGCGACCGCACCTTCGACGACCTGTGCCGCGCCGTCGAAGCGGGCGATGTCGAGCAGGCGTTCCTGTGCGCCCACAACCTAAAAGGACTGTACCTCAACCTGTCGATGACGCACGCGGGACAGGCGGCCTCCGCGCTGTGCGAGGCGCTCCGCGCGGGCGACCCCGACGGCCGCGCCCCTGCCCTGCTGGAAGCGCTCCGCGGCCAGCACCAAACGGTCTTGTCCACCGTGGACGAGCTGCTGCGAACACCGCAAGAGGGGGCATCGCAGTGATATGAAAGTATTGATCGTAGATGACGTATCGATCAACCGCGATCTGCTGACCGACATCCTGGACGAAGCCGAGCTCGAATCCATCACCGCGTGCGACGGGGTCGAGTGTCTCGAGGTGCTCGAGGCCGAGCGCGGCAACATCCAGGCGATCTTGCTCGACCTGAATATGCCCCGGATGAACGGGTTGACCACGCTGCGCCGGATCAAGCAGGATCCCACGCTGTGCGACATCCCGGTGATCGTCATCAGCGCGCAGGGCGAAGTCCGCGCCGAGACCCAGTCGCTCATGCTGGGCGCGAGCGACTTCATCCATAAGCCCTTCGTGCCGCAGGTCGTGCTGCACCGGGTGCGCAACGCCTGTCAGCTCTTTTTGCACCAGAATTACCTCGAAAAGCTGGTCGAGCGACAGACCCGCGAGCTGCGCGAGCAGGCCGACCGCATCCAGCAGACCAACGAGCGGATCATCGACATTTTGGGCACGGTGGTCGAATACCGCGATCTCGAGAGCGGCGAGCATATCTTCCGCGTCCGTGAGCTGACCGCCCTGCTCGCCCAGAGCATGATCGCGCTCCACCCCGAGACCGGGCTGACCAAGGAAAAAGCCGATCTGATCGCGGCCGCCAGCCCGCTGCACGACTTGGGCAAGATCACCATCTCGGACACGATCCTGCTCAAGCCCGGCAAGCTGACCCCGCGGGAGTTCGAGCTGATGAAAACGCACACCACCAACGGCGCACAGATGCTCCAGCACATCGAGGGCGTGTGGGACGCCGAATACACCCAGCTCTGCTGCGAGATCTGCCGCCACCACCACGAGCGCTACGACGGCCGCGGCTATCCCGACGGCCTCAAGGGCGATGAGATCCCGCTCTCTGCCCAGCTCGTGTCGCTGGCCGATGTGTATGACGCGCTGGTGAGCAAGCGCGTCTATAAGAGCGCCTATGACCCGGACACCGCTTTTCAGATGATCGTGTCCGGCCAATGCGGCGTGTTCGATCCCAAGCTGATCGACTGCCTGCACGACGCACGCGAAGGCTTCGCAAGGTTAGCACATCACTATACCCCCCCCCGCGTCGAAACCGGCGGTGACGGGGCCAGCCTAGAAAGGACGGAGCTGGCATGAAAGAGCGGATAAACGTACCCCCCCCCGCCCGGGGGATGGCGGGGCCGATCTGGAAAGGACGGGCTCGACATGACAGAGCGGAAAACCACGCGGCGGCATAAGACGCGCCGCGTCGATGTGCAGGTATCGATCTTCACGGCGGTGGTGGCGATCGTCTCTTGCCTGCTCACTTCTGCGATACACTATAACTTGACACACGCCGATATGCTGCGCTCGCTCGAGGATCGCGCCCGCGCGGTCGGCGACTATATCGTGGCGCACGTCGATGAGCGGGTGTTCACCGAGCTCGACACGCCGGACGACATCTACACCGACCTGTATATGCAGGCGCACCAAACCTTTTGTCAGGGGCGCGACCTGACCGGCGTGCAATATCTGTACACCGGCAAGCGCAACGACAAGGGCGAGTTGATCTACGTGATGGACTGCATCGACCCGACCGCGCCGGATTTTCGCCATCCGGGCGACCCGATGGAGCCGGACACCGCCGACGAGATGGCGCAGGCGCTGGAAGGCGAGCCGGTGATCTCCCGCACGGTCAAAGACACCGAATGGGGCAAGATCTTCGTCGCCTATCTGCCGGTCTTTGCGGACGATGGCAGCGTCCTCGGCGTCATCGGCCTCGAGTTCGAGGCCGAGCACCAGTACGCCACCTACCACCTGCTGCGCACGATTTGGCCGATCTTGGCTGCGATCATCTGCATCCTGTGTGCAGTGATCGCGCGGGTCATGTTCCGGCGGATCTCCAACCCGCTCTATAAGGACATGATCAACACCGACTATCTGACCAACCTCAAGAGCCGCAACGCCTTCGACATCGATCTGGAAAACCTCCGCGCCCAGCGCGACCACACCGGCGTGGGCTTTTGCGTGATCGACCTCAACGACCTGAAAAAGGTCAACGACACCTTGGGACACGAGGCCGGCGACCACTATCTGCAATTCGCCGCGCGTTCCTTCCGCAGCACGGCCAAGCGGGACGTGACGATCTACCGCGTGGGCGGGGATGAGTTCGTTTTGCTGACCGAAACGGCCTCCGACGAGGGGCTATCGCAGCTGGCGCGCGACCTCCAGACCCGGTTCGAGCTGAACAAGCCCCAGTGGGCGATCGACCTGTCGTTCTCGATCGGCTGGGCGGTCTACGACCCCGCGATCGACGCCAACCTGACCGCGACCTACCGCCGCGCCGACTCGGCCATGTATGAGCACAAGCGGGCGCACCACGCCCAAGCCCGCCCGCGCGAACTGAGCAGCACCGAGGCATAAAAAAACATCGCGCCCTTGAACCGCACCCCATTTGTTAGACAGTATGGTATACTGGATAAGAAGTGGGGTG
>JAUNJI010000038.1 GCA_030533295.1 Eubacteriales bacterium | reverse complement strand
GGGGCTCGACCGGTTGGAGACGTTCATCCGGAACGCCTGATCCCCGCGCACCCGAAAAAAGGCAAAAAAAGAAGGCAGATGGTGCATCTGCCTTCTTTTTTTATGGGGCGTCAGTCGTCCTGCGGCGGCTGGGCGGACGTGTCCTCGGGCGCAGCGGCCGGTGCCGGTGCGGGCGCAGGCGCGGGCGCGATGCCGGTGAGCCGGTCGAGCTGGCGGCGGATCTCGCCGGTGTTGCGGCACAATACGAGCAGCAGCATAGCGAACTCGAACACCAGCCGCGCGATCAGATTGCCGACGAGGAACAGCGCGATCGCCGCCATCGCCTGCGTGCACAGCACGATCAGGCTCGATAGCGCGATCGCCACCACCGCGACGCAGTACAGCGCCCGGAGCAGGGGCTCGGCGTAGCTGGTGCGCAGCGAGAGCAGCTCGTGCAGACGGGCGGCCGCGCCGTGCAGCTGGTCGCCCGGCCGGCGCACGAAGAGCAGATACAGCGCCAGTCCGCCTGCGACCGTGGTCAGCACGGCCAGCAGCGGCAGGACGAGATGGAACAGCGGCGTATAGTAGTGATAAGCGTCGGGATAATACATAGGAGCCTCCTGCACAGTGAAAACTTTGTGTACATAGTGTAACATATGCGAGAAAGCGTTGCAAGTTCGTCCGAAATGTTGTACCCTTATAGCAGAATACGGAGCAGGAGAGGGATCAGGATGAAGATCTGCAACACCACCCCCGCGCAAGACGGCTTTTTCATGCCGGCCGAGTTCGCGCCCCATGCGGGCTGCCTGATGATCTGGCCGGAGCGGGCGGATTCATGGCAATATGGCGCATATGCGGCGCGTCGCGCGTTCTGCCGCGTGATCGAGGCGATCGGCGCGAGCGAAAAAATGACCGTGCTGTGCTCGGCGGGGCAATACGACAACGCCCGCGCCCAGCTCCCGCCGCAGGTGCGGCTGGTCGTGCTGGAGACCGACGACGCATGGGCGCGTGACGTGGGGCCGACCTTCGTCATCAACGGCCGGGGCGAGCGCCGCGGCATCGACTGGGGCTTCAATGCGTGGGGCGGCGCGGTGGACGGGCTGTACCCCCGATGGGACAAGGACGAGCGCGTCGCGCGTCAGTTCTGCGACCTGCTGGACGACGATGTGTACGACAAGCGGGACTTTATCTGCGAGGGCGGCTCGCTCCACGTCGATGGCGAGGGCACGGCGCTCGTCACCGAGGCGTGTCTGCTGTCGGCGGGGCGCAACCCGGATCTGTCGCGCGCGCAGATCGAGCAGACGCTGTGCGACTATCTGGGCGTGTCCAAGGTGATCTGGCTGCCGCGCGGCATCTACAACGACGAGACCAACGAGCACGTGGACAACGTGTGCGCCTTCGTCGCGCCCGGCGAGGTCGTGCTGGCGTGGACGGACGACCAAAGCGACCCGCAGTACGCGCTGTCCAAGGCGTCGCTGGACGCGCTCGAGGCCGCGACCGATGCCAAGGGACGCAAGATCCGCGTGCATAAGCTGCCCCTGCCCGCGCCCGTGACCATCACCGCGGAGGAGTGCGCCGGGCTCGACCTGTGCGACGGACAGCCGACCCGCACGCCGGGCGAGCGGCTGGCGGCCAGCTATGTCAACTTCTACATCGCCAACCACGCCATCGTCATGCCGGCCTTCGGCGACCCGATGGACGAGACGGCGCAGCAGATCGTGCGCAGGCTGTTCCCGACGCGCGAGGTGATCGCGATCGACGCGCGGGACATCCTGATCGGGGGCGGCAACATCCACTGCATCACGCAGCAGATCCCCGCCGTATAGGGCGGCATCGCCCCATCGGGGCGTTGGGCTGCGCACGGCGTTCGCGGACGATATTTTCGAGAAAAGGAGCAGAAAGATATGAGCAAGGTGACGGTGGCGGCGATCCAGATGACCTATGGGCTGGAGCAGGCGGTCGAGCGGGTGCGGCAGGCGGCAGCGCAGGGGGCGCAGATCATCCTGCTGCCCGAGCTGTTCGAGCACTGGTACTTCTGTCAGGAAAAGCGCTACGACAACTATCAGCTGGCGACCACGTTGGAGGAAAACGCGGCGGTCGCCGCGCTGCGCTCGGTCGCGCGGGAGCTGCGCGTCGTGCTGCCGGTCAGCTACTATGAGCGCGTGGGCGACACGACCTTCAACACGGTCGCCATCATCGACGCGGACGGCACGGTGCTCGGCCAGTACCGCAAGACCCACATCCCGGACGATCAGCTCTATCAGGAGAAGTTCTACTTCACGCCCGGCGACACCGGCTTTCGCGTGTGGGACACGGCCTATGCCAAGATCGGCGTGGGCATCTGCTGGGATCAGTGGTTCCCGGAGTCGGCGCGCTGCATGGCGCTGCTGGGCGCGGAGGTGCTGTTCTATCCGACGGCGATCGGCTCGGAGCCGATCTTGGACTGCGACTCGATGCCGCACTGGCGGCGCTGTATGCAGGGACACGCGGCGGCCAACCTCATGCCGCTGGTCGCGGCCAACCGCATCGGCACCGAGACGGTCACGCCCACCGAAGACAACTTGCAGCAGTCCTCGGCGCTGACCTTTTACGGCTCGTCCTTCATCGCGGACGAGACCGGCGCGCTCGTCGAGCAGGCCGGCCGCACGGACAGCGCCATCCTGACGCACACCTTCGATCTCGACGAGATCCGTGCGCTGCGCCGGAGCTGGGGCGTGTTCCGCGACCGCCGTCCCGAGATGTACGGTGCGCTCGGGCGGCACGGCTGAGCGGCGCGGTGCGTCCGCGCGTCAAAATGCTGCGGGATGTGCGCGAGATCTTTGTTTATTGTCACGATATGTGCGAAAAAACGGGCATCTCTGCTTGAAATACGCCGGATACGGTGATAGACTAAGAACGGACTGCATAAGTCCGTTCTTTTGTGTTTTGTAAGCGATAAGATCGAACTGGAAAGGACGACTGACATGAACGACGTGTACGAAAGCCCGCTTTCCTCGCGCTATGCTTCCAAGGAGATGCTGCACATCTTTTCTGCGGATATGAAATTCTCGACGTGGCGCCGCCTGTGGCTGTCGCTGGCCAAGGCCGAGCGGGCGCTCGGCCTGCCCATCACGCAGGCGCAGGTGGACGAGATGGAGGCGCACCTGACCGACATCGACTACGAGATCGCCCGCGCCCGGGAGAAGGAAGTCCGCCACGATGTGATGGCGCACGTGTATACCTTCGGCAAGGCCGCGCCCGGCGCGGCGGGAATCATCCATCTGGGCGCGACCAGCGCCTATGTGGGCGATAATACCGACATCATCCAGATCCGCGCCGGTCTGCTGCTGGTGCGCCAAAAGCTGGCCGCCGTGCTGGACGCGCTGGCCGACTTCGCGGCGGCGCACAAGGCGCAGCCCACGCTGGGCTTCACCCACTTCCAGCCGGCGCAGCTGACCACGGTCGGCAAGCGGGCGACGCTGTGGATGAACGAGCTGCTGATGGATCTGGACGAGGTGACGTACCGCATCGACCACCTGCGGATGCTGGGCAGCAAGGGCACGACCGGCACGCAGGCCTCCTTCATGGAGCTGTTCGACGGGGACGAGGACAAGGTCAAGGCGCTCGAGCAGCGCATCGCGGACGATTTCGGCTTCGCGGGCGCGGTGCCCGTGTCCGGGCAGACCTACTCGCGCAAGATCGATGCGCAGACGCTGGCGACGCTCGCCGGGATCGCGCAGTCGGCGTCCAAGTTCGCGACCGACCTGCGCCTGCTCCAGCACCTCAAGGAGGTCGAGGAGCCGTTCGAGAAGAACCAGATCGGCTCGTCCGCCATGCCCTACAAGCGCAACCCCATGCGCTCGGAGCGCATCTGCGCGCTGGCGCGGTATGTCATCACCGACAGCCTCAACCCGGCCTTCACTGCCGCCACCCAGTGGTTCGAGCGCACGCTCGACGACTCGGCCAACAAGCGCATCTCGGTGCCCGAGGCGTTCCTCGCGGTGGACGCGATCTTAGGCATCATGCTCAACGTCGTCTCCGGGCTGGTGGTCTATCCCAAGGTGATCGCCGCGCACGTCGAGAGCGAGCTGCCCTTCATGGCGACCGAGAACATCATGATGGACGCGGTCAAGCGCGGCGGCGACCGGCAGGAGCTGCACGAGCGCATCCGGGCGCACTCGATGGCGGCGGGCAGGCGCGTCAAGGAGGAGGGGCTCAGCAACGATCTGATCGACCGCATCGCGGCCGACCCGCTTTTCGGCATGACGCGCGAGCAGATCGTCAGCCACCTCGATCCCAGCGCGTATATCGGCCGCTGTCCGTCGCAGGTGGACGAGTTCCTCGACCAGTGCGTCCGTCCGGCGATCGCGCCCTATCTGACCGACGCGGCCATCGAGGTCGAGATCAGCCTGTAAGGCCGCAAGGCGCCTGCAAGGGCGGCGGGGGAGCGGCTGCGGCAGGCTAAAAGCCCCGGGTCCCCGGGGCTTTGCACCGCGTGCGGGCGAGGTTGACGATCGCGCACGGCCGCGGTATACTAGTTCAGTTATGTAACGAAATAGAGGAGGCACCTGAAATTGAAGAAAAGCGTAATTTCCTTTATCGCCGTCCTGCTCGCGATCGTATTGCTCGGCGCGACGGCGATAACGGGCGTGTACATCCCGGGCGGCTGGTCGATGCCGTTCCGGACGGCGCAGACGGCGGGCGACACCGCCGCGGACGACGCGCAGCCGTCTGAGGACGGCGAGAGCGCCGCGCCCCAGTCGCCCAAGGCGATCATACCCAGCGTGCTCGATACCGAAAACGGCATCCGGCTGGGGCTCGATCTGGTGGGCGGCTCGCGCATCGTGTACGAGGCCGAGCTGCCGGAGGGCTATGATCCGGCCAGCCTGTCGGACGACATGAAATCGGTGCAAAAGGTCATCCGCCAGCGCCTGACCGACAAGGGCTTCACCGAGGCGACCGTCGCCCTGACCGGCGACGACCGCGTGACGGTCGAGATCCCGCAGATCACCAACCCGGAGGAGGCCGTGCAGATGCTCGGCACCACCGCCCAGCTGCTGTTCCTGGACGCAGAGGGCAAGACGTGGTTGACCGGCGAGGACATCGCCAAGGCGGCCTATGGCTTTGGCCGTCCGACCGGCAGCGAGCTGACCGATGTCCACTATGTGCAGGTGCAGTTCACCGGCGAAGGCCGCCAGAAGTTCGCGGAGGCGACCGAGGCGGTGGCCGCGCGCTCGCTGGCGCACGGCGGAGACGGCACCAACCAGCTCTTCATCGTCATGGACGAGCAGGTGATCTCCTATCCGTCGGTCGAGAGCAAGATCGACGGCGATAGCTGCGTGATCTCGGGCAGCTTCACCCGCGAGAGCGCACAGGAGTTGGCCGACCTCATCAACGCCGGTCAGATCCCGTTCTCGCTCACGCAGATCGAGCTGCGCTCGGTCGGCCCGCAGCTGGGCGCGGACGCGATGCGCACCTCGCTGATCGCGGGCGCGATCGGCGTGCTGCTGGTCTGCCTGTTCATGCTGATCGTCTATCGCATCCCGGGTCTGGTGGCCTGCCTCGCGCTGAGCTTCTATATCGTGATCGAGGCGCTGCTGTTCAGCCTGCTGCGGATCAACCTGTCGCTGCCGGGCATCGCGGGCATCATCCTGTCGATCGGCATGGCGGTCGATGCCAACGTGGTCATCTTCGAGCGCATCAAGGAGGAGCTGCGTGCGGGCAAGACGGTCAAGAGCGCGATCGATGCCGGCTTCAAGCGGGCGTTCACCGCGATCTTGGACTCCAACGTGACCACGCTGATCGCCGCGGCCGTGCTGTTCTTCCTCGGCACGGGCACGATCGTCGGCTTCGCGACCACGCTGGGCATCGGCGTGCTGGTGTCCATGTTCACCGCGCTGACCGTCACCCACTTCCTGCTCAACTGCATGGTCGGGCTGCACATCCGTAGCCCCAAGGCCTATGGCCTGACCGATCACGCGCTGCGTCCGCGCTTCGCGGTGATCCGCAACTTCAAGGGCTTCGGCATCGTCTCGGCGGTGCTGGTGGCGACCGGTCTGGTCGCGCTGTTGGCGCTGCCCTTCGGCCAGAACCTGTTCGATCTGAGCATCGACTTCGCCGGTGGCACCGAGATGGAGTTCAATATGCACCAGACGGTGACGCAGGATCTGCAAAGCGAGATCGATGCGCTGTTCGCCGAGACCACCGGCGTCGAGCCGTCCTCGGTCACGTCGTCGGGCGACGGCGACCAGCAGGTGCTGATCCGCTCGACCAGCATCGACTCGGCGACCCGACAGAAGGTCATCACCGCGATGAACGAGGCCTATGGCCTGACCGATGACGACCTGTACGGCAATCAGGACGTGTCCGCCTCGGTCGGCGGCGACCTGCAACGCGCCGCCGTGCTGTGCGCGGTGGTGGCGATCGTGCTCATGCTGCTGTATATCACGATCCGCTTCGAGCTGACCAGCGGTCTGGCCGCGGTCGTCTGTTTGGTGCACGATCTGCTCATCATGCTGACCGTGTACGTGCTGCTCCAGATCCCGCTGGACACCAACTTCATCGCGGTGGCGCTGACCATCTTCGGTTATTCGATCAACGCCTCGATCATCGTGTTCGACCGCGTGCGCGAAAACCTGCGCCTTGCCCGCAAGGAGCCGTTCGAGGAGGTCGCGGAGCGCAGCGTTTGGCAGTCGATGGGGCGCACGATCAATACCTCGCTGACCACGCTGTTCACCGTGGGCGCGATCTTCGTGCTGGGCGTGCCCTCGCTCAAGCAGTTCACGCTGCCGCTGATCGTCGGCATCGTCGCGGGCGCATGGTCGTCGATCCTGCTGTCGTCCAGCCTGTGGGCGTTCTTCCGCAAGAAGTTCCGCAAAAAGCGCGTATGACCGACCAACGAAACGGGGATACCTTGGTATCCTCGTTTTGCCTTATCCCGAAAAAACGCCCGCGCCGCCGGGCGACGGCCACCGCATGAAAGGAGGACGCCGATGCGCATCGGTATTTCGACCGCGTGCCTGTATCCCCAGCCGCTGGAGCAGATCCTGCCCGTGCTGGCGGGGCAGGGCGCACGGGTGGTAGAGATCTTTTTCAACACAGAGAGCGAGTTCCAGCCGCGCTTTTATGAGCAGCTCGGCGCACAGGCGCGGCAGCTCGGGCTGGACATCCTATCGGTGCACCCCTATACCTCGCTGATGGAGGGGATGCTGCTGCTGTCCGACTATGACCGCCGCACCGAGGACGGGATGCTGCAATATCACCGGTATTTCAGCGTGGCGGCCGCGCTCGGTGCGCGCTATCTGACCTTCCACGGCGAGCGCGACATGGGGCAGACCGACAGCCCCGCCCGCTGGGCGCGCAAGTGCGCGGCCTATCGCCGGTTGTGCGAGCTGGCGACGGCCTGCGGGGTGACGCTGACGCAGGAGAACGTGGCGTGGTGCCGCTCGCGCGATCCGGCCTTTCTGCGGGCGCTCGCCCGCGACGTGCCCGAGCTGCGCTTCACGCTGGACATCAAGCAGGCGCGTCGCGCCGGGCGGGACTGGCGCGAGGTGCTGGACGCGATGGGCGAGCGCATCGTCAACGTGCACATCAACGATTTTTCCGCCGAGCAGAGCTGCCTGCTGCCCGGCCGGGGCGAGATGGACTATGCAGCGCTGTTCTCCCGCCTGCGAGCGCAGGGCTACCGGGGCGACGCGCTGATCGAGGTCTATCGCACCAACTTCGGCGAGCCGGCCGAGCTGGGGCGTGCGCTGCGTCTGCTGTCGCGATATACCGGCGGATAAGGGGCTGTTTTTGCGGGCTTTGATTGACTTTTCGCCCGGCTGGGTGGTATACTGATAATGATAGTATAGGACGCGATGCGCTGGTATCGCAGCGGCACCAAGGTGCAGAAAAGGGGGAAGCCCGATGAAATGTCCGTTCTGCGGCTTTGCAGATAGCAGGGTCGTCGATTCCCGACCGACGGATGAGGGCACGAGCATCCGGCGGCGGCGGGAATGTCTCAAATGCAGCAAGCGATTCACGACGTATGAAACGGTCGAGCGGATGCCGCTCATGCTGGTCAAGCGGGATGGCACGCGGCAGGCCTATGACCGCCAGAAGCTGCTCAATGGCTTGGTCAAGGCGTGCGAAAAGCGCCCGGTCTCGTTGATGCAGCTCGAGCAGATCGTGGACAAGGTCGAGCAGCGCGTGTTCGGCTCGCTCGAGAGCGAGGTCTCCAGCAAGCACATCGGCGAGCTGGTCATGGAGCAGCTGCGGCAGGTCGATGAGGTCGCCTACGTGCGCTTCGCCTCGGTCTATCGCCAGTTCAAGGACATCAATACCTTCATGGAGGAGCTCAACTCGCTGATCCGGGAGAAGTGAGCGCTGCGTCGCCCCCGGCGTTTTCAAAAAAAGTCTTGACAAACGACGGCAAAGGGGCTAAACTAATAGCACAGAAAATAAATTCTATCAAAACCGTAGGAAAAGGAGGGAGCCATCATGTCGTTCAAGCGTGTCGTGATGTGCATGATGTGCGTACCTGCTCGTTTTTCTGCGGTGCGGCTCTGATCGAGAGCCGGCCGAGCTGCGAGCGGGCCGTCGTCATGCGGCTCGGCACAGTTTCAGATGGAAAACGAGCGGAAAGCACGACTGCTTTCCGCTTTTATTTTGGATAGGAGGAATGGAGTTTGCAACAGGATGTCATCGTCAGCATCCGTGGCCTGAACAAGACCTTCCGCAGCCGCGCGGGCGCGGTCGTCGCGCTGGACGGCATCGATCTGGATGTCCGCCGGGGGGAGATCTTCGGGATCATCGGGCTGTCCGGTGCGGGCAAATCCACGCTCGTGCGGTGCATCAATCATTTGGAAAAACCGACGGCCGGTACGGTCACGGTGGACGGGCAGGAGCTCGGGGCGCTGTCCAAAAAGGGACTGCTCAAGGCGCGGCGCTCGATGGGCATGATCTTCCAGCAGTTCAACCTGCTCCAGCAGCGCACCGCGCTGCAAAACGTCTGCTTCCCGCTCGAGATCGCGGGGGTCAAGCGGAGCGAGGCCGAGGCGCGGGCGCGGGAGCTGCTCGAGGTGGTCGGCCTGCACGACCGGGCGGACAACTACCCCTCCCAGCTCTCGGGCGGACAGCAGCAGCGCGTGGCGATCGCCCGTGCGCTGGCGACCGATCCCAAGATCTTGCTGTGCGACGAGGCCACCAGCGCCCTCGACCCGACGACCACGCGCGCGATCCTCGCGCTGCTCAAGGAGATCAACCGCACGCGCGGCATCACGATCATCGTCATCACGCATGAGATGGCGGTCATCGAGGAGATCTGTCAGCGCGTGGCGATCATCGACGCCAGTCATATCGCCGAGGTCGGCCCGGTCGAGCAGGTGTTCACCCGCCCGCAGTCCGCGATGGCCAAGCAGCTGATCTATCCCGACGGCAAGCGCGACAAGCTCGCGACCGGCCGGCATTACTGCCGCATCGTGTTCGACGGCAACTCGTCCTTCGAGCCGGTGGTGTCCAACATGGTGCTCGAGTGCAAGGCGCCGGTCAACATCATGTTCGCCGACACCAAGGACATCGACGGCAAGGCATACGGCCAGATGATCTTGCAGCTGCCCGAGGACGAACGCGCGGCAGCCCGTGCGCTGGCCTATCTGGAGACACAGAACGTGCATGTAGAGGAGGGCGACGCGAATGCTTTCACCTGAGGTCTGGCTGGCCAGCCTGTGGGAAACGCTGTACATGGTGCTGGCGTCCACGCTGGTGTCCTATCTGATCGGCCTGCCGCTCGGCCTGCTGCTGGTCGTGACCGACAAGGGCGGCGTGCGGCCGATGCCGGTGCTTAACACCGTGCTGGGCGTGGTGGTCAACGTGCTGCGCTCGATCCCGTTTTTGATCCTCGCGGTCATGATCACGCCGATCACCCGCCTGATCGCGGGCAGAGCGATCGGCACGACGGCGATGATCGTGCCGCTGACGGCGGCCGCCGCGCCCTATGTGGCGCGTATGGTCGAATCCTCCATCAAGGAGGTGCCTTACGGCGTGATCGAGGCCGCCCACTCGATGGGCGCGAGCCCGTGGCAGATCGTGTGTAAGGTGCTCGTGCCCGAGGCCAAGCCCTCGCTGCTGGTCGGCGGGGCGATCTCGATCGTCACCATTTTGGGCTATTCCGCCATGGCCGGTTTCATCGGCGGCGGCGGACTGGGCACGATCGCCGTCAACTATGGCTACAACCGCTACCGCTTCGACATCATGCTGGTCGCGTGTATCATCATCGTGATCGTCGTGCAGATCTTCCAAGTGGTCGGTATGTGGCTGGCGCGCCGGTTGGACAAGCGCAACCGGTGACATCCCTTCGTTATCATTAAAATAATGATAGAAAGAAAAAAAGAAAAGAAAAAGGAGCGTATCCCCATGAACAAGAAAAAGATCGCATCCCTGCTGGCCGGTGTGCTGTGCCTGTCTGCGCTGACGGCCTGCGGCGGCAACGACGATGCCAAGGCCCCCGCGCAGGGCGGTGACGCAGCCGCGGCAGACAAGACCATCACGATCGGCGCGACGCCCACGCCGCACGCTGAGATCCTGAACGCGGCTAAGGACGCACTGGCCGAGGCGGGCTGGACGCTCAACGTCGTCGAGTTCACCGACTATGTGCAGCCCAACACCGCGCTGGTCGATGGCGATCTGGATGCCAACTACTTCCAGCACGTGCCGTACATGAACAACTTCAATCAGGAGAACGGTGCCGATCTGGTCTCGGCGATCGAGCTGCACTATGAGCCGTTCGGCCTGTACGCCGGCAAGACGGCCACGATCGACGAGCTGGCCGACGGCGCGACCATCTCGGTGCCCAACGACGGCTCCAACGAGACCCGTGCGCTGCTGCTGTTGCAGGATGCCGGTCTGATCAAGCTCAAGGGCGATGTCGATCCGACCACGCTCGTGACCGTGCTCGACATCGAGGAGAACCCGAAAAACCTGAACATCCAGGAGATCGCCGCCGAGCAGCTGCCGCGTTCGCTGGAGGACGTCGATATGGCGGTCATCAACGGCAACTATGCGTTGCAGGCCGACCTGAACGCCGCCGAGGATTCGCTGATCACCGAGGATCCCGACTATGCCAAGGTGTATATCAATACCGTGGCTTGCCGCAGCGGCGATGAGAACGGCGAAAAGATCCAGGCGCTCGAGCAGGCGCTGCGCAGCGACGCGGTGCGCCAGTTCGTCGAGGAGACCTATAAGGGCGCGGTCGTGCTGACCTTCTGAGCACGAGGCGCATCAGAAAAAAAACCGCCGAAAGGCGGTTTTTTTCTGGCAGGCACGCCGCAGGAAACGAAAAAAGACCGCCGAGGGCGGTCTTTTTCATGGGACGAGCAGCTGCTCATTCAGCGGCGGCCTGCACGCCGGCCATATCGGCGACGGCGCGGCACGACAGCGCCTTGTCGATCTTGCCCGCGAAGCCGGTCAGCGTCTTGCCGGGGCCGATCTCGCACGCGGTGGTCAGTCCGGCGGCGATGCCGTTGCGCACGAGCTGCGTCCAGCGCACCGGGGAGATCATGTGCTGCTCGAGGTGGGCGGGCAGGTCGGTGCAGTCGAGCACCTGCCCATCCAGATTGGAGTAGATGTCCATCTGGGGCGCGGCGAAGGTCAGATCGGACACGAAATCGCGCAGCGCGGTCGCGGCCGAGGCCATCAGCGGGGTGTGGAACGCGCCCGACACCGCCAGCGGCAGCGCCCGCCGCGCACCGGCGGCCTTGCAGCCCTCGATCGCCTCGGCCAGCGCGGCCTTTTCGCCCGCGATGACCAGCTGACCCGGGCAGTTGTAGTTGACCGGGCGCACCAGACCGCTCGTGACAGCGGCGCACGCGGCCTCGATCTTGTCATCGGCCAGCCCGAGGATGGCCGCCATCGCGCCGTCGGTCGCGTCCGCGGCCTGCTGCATCAGCTTGCCGCGCATGGACACGATCTTGACCCCATCGGCGAGCGACACCACGCCCGCCGCCGCCAGCGCGGTGTATTCGCCCAGCGAAAAGCCCGCCGCCGCGCGGAAGGTCACGCCGGCCTCGCGCAGCGCGGCCAGCGCCGCCATCGAGTGGGTGAAGATCGCGATCTGGCTGTTCTCGGTGCGGGCGAGCGTGGCCTTGTCGCTATCGAAGCACAGCTTCGCGACATCCAGCCCCGCGCCGTCGCTGGCCTCCTCGAACACCAGCCGCGCCGCGGCCGAGTTTTCGTACAGATCCTTGCCCATGCCCGGCGCCTGTGCGCCTTGGCCGGGGAAAAATGCAAAACCGTATTCCATTCGTCTTCCTCCAAATATCCCTGTCAAACCTCGGAAAAGGTTGACATTTTCATGTCTTTTTATTATAATAGTCAGGGATTATTTTGTCAATCAAACTATCATCGCTTTCCTCGCTTTTCTTGGGAGAGCGATTTGAACTTTTAGGGAGGATGGGTATCATCAACACGCAACTGATCGGAACAGGCTCGTGCATCCCGGATCTTGTACTGACCAACGAGATGCTCGAGCAGATGGTGGACACCAGCGACGAGTGGATCGTCCAGCGCACCGGCGTGCGGGAGCGCCGCATCGCCAAAAACACGCACACGTGGGAGCTGGCGCTCGGCGCGGCGCGAAACGCGCTGGCCGACGCGCAGATCGGCGCGGACGAACTCGATATGATCCTCGTCAGCACCTGCACGCCGGATTATAACACGCCCAACACCGCGAGCGTGCTGCAAAACGAGCTGGGCGCGCGGCAGATCGGCGCGATCGATGTCAACAACGCCTGCACGGGCTTCATCTCGGCGACCGACATCGCCGACAGCTACATCAAGGCGGGCAAGGCGCGGACGGTGCTCGTGGTCTCGGCCGAGACGCTGCACCGCGTGGTCGATTACACCGACCGCTCGACCTGCATCCTGTTCGGCGACGGCGCGGCCGCCGCGGTCTACCGCGCGACGGACGATCGGCAGATCGGCATCCAGTCCACCTTCATCGCGGCGGACGGCGCGGGCGCGGACGACCTGTATATGCAGGCGCTGCCGGTCGAAGATCCCTTCGCGGCCGAGCGGCCGGTCGATCCCAAGGCGCGGTTCCTCAAGATGAAGGGCGCGGCCGTGGTGCGCTTCACCGCGCGCGCCGTGCCGCTGGCGATCGACACCGCGCTGCAGCGCGCGGGCATCGATGCCGAGGCGATCGACTGGGTGGTGCCCCATCAGGCCAACCTGCGGATCTTGGACGTGATCGCGCGGCGGTACCATCTGCCCAAGGAAAAGATCTATGTCAACCTCGATAGGTACGGCAACACCTCGTCCGCCAGCGTGCCGATCTGCTTGGATGAGATGCGTAAGAACGGCCTGCTCCACGCGGGGCAGACCATCGTTTGCACCGGGTTCGGCGGCGGCCTGACCTATGGTGCGTTCGTACTGAAGCTGTAAACTGTAAAGGAGAGCGAGAGCAATGAAGACCAAGATCACACAACTGCTCGGTATCGAGTATCCGATCGTACAGGGCGCGATGGCGTGGATCGCAGAGCATCACCTCGCGGCGGCGGTGTCCAAGGCGGGCGGTCTGGGCATCATCGCGGGCGGCGCTGCCCCGGTGGACTATATCCGGGAGGAGATCCGCAAGGCGCGTGCCATCACGGACAAGCCGCTGGGCATGAACATCATGCTGCTCTCCCCGAACGCGGACGACCTCGCCCAGCTGGCGATCGACGAAAAGATCGAGGTGCTGACCACGGGCGCGGGCAATCCGGGCAAGTATATGGCGGATTGGAAGGCGGCGGGCATCAAGGTGATGCCGGTCGTCGCCTCGGTGGCGCTGGCCAAGCGCATGGCGCGCGCCGGTGCAGACGCGGTGATCGCCGAGGGCATGGAGGCCGGCGGCCACATCGGCGAGCTGACGACCATGCCCCTCGTCCCGCAGGTGGTGGACGCGGTGGACATCCCGGTGATCGCGGCGGGCGGCATCGCCGACGGCCGCGGCATGGCGGCGGCGCTGCTGCTCGGCGCGGAGGGCGTGCAGTGCGGCACGGTGTTCCTCGCGACCGACGAGTGCTATATCTCGGACAAGTACAAGGAGCTCATCGTCAAGGCGACCGACATCTCGACCGTCGTCACCGGCCGTCCGTCCGGCCATCCGGTGCGCTCGCTCAAGACCCCGATCGCGCGCAAGTGCCTCGCGCTGGAAAAGGAGAACACCGCGCAGTCGCTCGAGGAGCTGGAGGCCGCGACTGCGGGCTCGCTGCGCAAGGCCGTGCAGGACGGCAACTACGAGGAGGGCACCTTCATGTCCGGCCAGATCGCCGGTATGCTCAAGGAGCTGCGCCCGTGCGCAGAGGTGCTGCGCAGCATGACCGAGGGCGCGGAGACGCTGCTGCGCGATGCTTATAAACGCTTTGTGTAAAAGGAGAGGACGAAAATGGGGATCGCTATCGTAACAGGCGGCTCGCGCGGGATCGGCGCGGCGATCGCGCGCCGCTTGGCGCAGGCCGGACATGACATCGTGGTCAACTGCGCTTCGTCGGTGGACAAGGCCGAGCAGGTGGCGGAGGCGTGCCGCGCCTACGGCGTCAAGGCCGTCGCGATGCAGTGGGACGTGTCCGACCACGCCGCCTGCGAGCAGGCGCTGAACACGATCAAGGAGCAGTACGGCGTGCCGTATATCCTGGTCAACAACGCGGGCATCACCCGCGATGCCCTGATGGTGCGTATGAAGGAGCAGGCGTTCGACGATGTGATCCGCATCAACCTCAAGGGCGCGTATAATATGCTCCAGCTATGCGGCGCGATGATGATGCGCGCCAAGGCGGGCAAGATCGTCAACATCTCGTCGATCTCGGGCATGGTCGGCAACGCCGGTCAGATCAACTACTGCGCGGCCAAGGCCGGTCTGCTCGGCATGACCAAGACGGCCGCCAAGGAGCTGGGCCCCCGCGGGATCACGGTCAACGCGGTCGCGCCGGGCTTCATCGACACGGATATGACCGCCGTGCTGCCCGAGGCGCTCAAGGAGGGCGCGACCAAGCAGATCGCGCTCGGCCGCTTCGGCAAGCCGGAGGAGATCGCGGGCGCGGTCGCCTTCCTCGTGTCCGAGGAGGCGAGCTTCATCACCGGCCAGACGCTGGTGGTCGATGGCGGTATGATCTGAGGATGGCGAAGCAGACTATCCCCAGAGCGCATAGCAGCATGATACAGCAAATAAGAAGGAGCGAAGGAACATGGAGCGAGTAGTCATCACCGGCATGGGCGCGATCACCCCGGTCGGCAACGATGTGCCGTCGTATTGGGCAGCGCTCAAGGCCGGGCGCTGCGGCATCGCGCCGATCACCCGGTTCGATGTGACCGACTATAAAGTGAAGCTGGCCGCCGAGGTCAAGGACTTCGACGTGACCCAGTATGTGGACAAGCGCGAGGCGCGCCGCATGGATGTCAACTGCCACTATGCGCTGGCGGCGGCGCAGCAGGCGGTCGAGCAGGCCGGGCTCAAGGAGGGCACGTTCGACCCCTACCGCACGGGCGTGATCTTCGGCTCGGGCGTGGGCGGTTTGCAGATCGCCGAGCAGGAGATCCCCAAGCTGATCGAAAAGGGGCCGGGGCGCGTGTCGCCGCTGAGCATCCCGGAGATGATCGCCAACATGGCGGCGGCCTATATCTCGATGCGCTTTGGCTTCAAGGGCGAGAATTTCTGCCCGATCTCGGCCTGCGCGACCGGCAACCACGCGATCGGCGAGGCCATGCGCACCATCCGCCACGGCTATCAGGACGTGGTCGTGTGCGGCGGCACCGAGAACGGCATCATCCCGATCGCGGTGGCCGGATTCCAGAACATGAAGGCGCTGCACACGGGCGACGACCCCACCTGCGCCTCGATCCCGTTCGACGCCCGCCGCTCGGGCTTCGTCATGGGCGAGGGCGCGGGCTGTCTGGTGCTCGAGAGCCTGAGCCACGCGCAGGCGCGCGGCGCGACGATCCTCGCCGAGGTCGCGGGCTATGGCGCGTCGGGCGATGCCTATCACATCACCAGCCCCGCCCCCGAGGGCGACGCGGCGGCGCGGGCGATCGCGGGCGCGATCGCGGATGCCGGTCTGACCCCGGCCGATGTCGATTATATCAACGCGCACGGCACGTCCACCCCGCTCAACGAGAAATACGAGACGATCGCGATCAAAAAAGCCTTCGGCGAGGCGGCGCAGTCGGTCAAGGTGTCGTCCACCAAGTCGATGACCGGCCACCTGCTGGGTGGCGCGGCCGCGATCGAGGCGATCGCCTGCGTCATGGCGATCTGCGAGGGCGTCGTGCCGCCGACGATCGGCTATCAGCAGCCCGATCCGGAATGTGATCTGGACGTGACCCCCAACACGGCGGTCGAGATGCCGGTCAACGTCGCCATCTCCAATTCGCTGGGCTTTGGCGGCCACAACGCCTGCGTGCTGTTCAAGAAGGTGTAAAGAATGGATATACAGCAACTCAAAACGCTCACGCTCGAGCTGATGGACGCGCTCCGCGCCAGTGGACTGGGCGAGGTCTCGCTCGAGACGGATGACATCAAGCTCAAGATCAAGGCTGCGCCCCCGGCGCCGGTCGTGCCGGTGACACCGGTCGCGTCGGCGGCTGTGCCGGCCGCTGCGGCCGCCCCGGTCGAGGGCGAGGCCGCGCCGGCTGCCCCGGCCGAGGAGCTGCCGGTCGGCACCGAGGTCAAGAGCCCGCTGGTGGGCACGTTTTACTCCGCCCCCGCGCCGGACGCACCGCCGTTCGTGCTGGTCGGCCAGAAGGTCAAGGAGGGCGACACGCTGTTCATCATCGAGGCGATGAAGACCATGAACGAGGTCAAGTCCCCCTGCGACGGCACGGTGTCGCGCATCTTGGCGCAGCCGGGCGACATGGTGGAGTATGACCAAACGGTCGTCATGATCGAATAAACGCGCGGGGCGCTTCGATCAGAAGGACGCCGCTGCCGCGCGGCGCGCGACAGCGGCTGTCTCGCCTGTGGCTTTTGCACAAAAAGCGCGGGCGGAGCGCGTGTTTTTCATGAAAATTGCCGCCGTGCGGCAATTTTCTATTATATGCGCCGTGGCGCGGCGCAGCGCTCGCGTGTGCGCGGCGGCGGAGCAGTCTCCGCGCGGCGCAGGAACGCTGTCCGCCATATTTCAGAAAAAGCCTTGTGCTCGACAGGAAAGAGGTATAAGATATATGCTGAACAAAGAACAGATCATGGAGATCCTGCCGCATCGCCCGCCCATGCTGCTGGTCGATGAGGTGCTCGAGATGGACGAGACGCACGTGGTCGGCACGCTGCACCTGACCGGCGACGAGTTCTTCTTCCAAGGGCACTTCCCGGGCGACCCGATCATGCCCGCCGTGTTCCGGCTGGAGGCGCTCGCGCAGGTGGGCGGCGTGGCGCTGCTGTCCCTGCCCGAATTCCGCGGCAAGACCGCGGTCTACACCGGCATCGACAAGGCCAAGTTCCGCGCGATGGCGCGGCCGGGCGACACCCTCCGTCTGGAGGTCCGCTTCACCAAGCGCCGCGGCCCGATGGCCGTGGCCGAGGGCATCGCCTGGGTGGGCGAGCAGAAGGCGGCCGAGGCGGAGATCAAGTGCATGGTCATCATGGACTAAGGCAGGTAAGACGATGTTTCAAAAGGTACTCATAGCCAACCGCGGCGAGATCGCGGTGCGCATCATACAGGCCTGCCGCGATCTGGGGATCATCTCGGTCGCGGTGTATTCCGAGGCCGACCGCGAGGCGCTGCACGCGCAGATCGCGGACGAGGCGGTGTGCATCGGCCCGGCGCGGGCGGCAGACAGCTATCTGCATATGCGCAACATCATCTCGGCGGCGCTGGCGTCGGGCTGTCAGGCGATCCACCCGGGCTTTGGCTTTTTGTCCGAAAACCCAGATTTCGCCGAACTCGTCACGCAGGCCGGGCTGGCCTTCGTCGGGCCGACGGCGGCGACGATCCGCCTGATGGGCGACAAATCCGAGGCCAAGCGCAATGCGATCGCGGCGGGCGTGCCGGTCGCGCTGGGCACGGACGGTCCGCTGCGCGATTTCGACGAGGCGATCGGCGAGGCCGAGCGCATCGGCTATCCGGTGATGCTCAAGGCGGCCTCGGGCGGCGGCGGCAAGGGCATCCGCGTGGCGCACAGCGTGCGCGACCTCAAGGACGCTTACGACAGCGCCTCGGCCGAGGCGGTCGCGAA
>JAUNJI010000037.1:6307-18220 GCA_030533295.1 Eubacteriales bacterium | reverse complement strand
CTAAAGCCATCCATGCCGCCGTCTGTATAAACCGTGCCATCCATGGTGATGGATGTCTCAGAAGGACCGACAACAAGGGTATATGTACCGCCCTGCACGATGTCGGCACAGCTTAAAATAACGCAGGAAAAGTCCTGATCCGTCTGCCTTGTCAGAAGGATCTTCCCGTTTGGATCTTTCAGTGTGACCGTAGTGCCGGCCGATCGGTTTCCTACGGATGCCATGATGACGCCCTGCGGAGAATCGGAGCTGAAATTTTGTGCCATACTGCTCGCACCCGTGCCGATGAAGGTGCCACCGCTGATCGTGCCCGAGGTATCAAAATCCAAGATGGAGGTATCTCCTGCGTTGGGGCCGGAGGTCGTAATGCTGCCGCCGGTGATGGACAGTGTTCCGTTGGAATCGACGGCATCGCCGGAGGCGCGGATGTCGATCGTGCCGCCGGAGATCACGATACTGCCCCCGGAGGAGAACGATCCTCGTCCGCCGCCGAACTGCATATCTCTGCCGCCCATACCGCTGGCATCGGCGCCGCCTGCGGCATTGATCCCATCATCCGTAGCTACGATGGATATTTCTCCGCCGGAAATATCCACGGTCAGTCCTTCCATGCCTTCATAGCTTTCCGTGATCACGATCACACCTTCTGTAACGGTCAACGTCTCATCCGCGTGGAAACCGTCATCGCCTGTTGAAAGCTCGAACGTTCCGCCATCGACTGCGATAGAGGCATTGGAGTGAACGCTGTCATCGGCGGAATCTATGATGAAGTCGCCGCCGCTGATCGTCAAGGAGCCCCCGGCCTTCAGACCCTTCATGCTGGCAGTCTCCTCAGTGGTTTCCGCAGGCCGCTGCATGGGGCCTCCGCGCCCGCCCATCAAGCGGCCGTAATGATCCGAGCTGGCTTTGATCCCGTTTTCACTGCCGCCCCCTGCCGTTATGTCGAAGCTGCCGCCGTCGATCTGAAGGGACGCGGATGCGCTGATCCCATCCCCCTCTGCCGCGATCGTATAGGAGCCATCCGCGATGTATACGAAGCCCAAAGAAGCATCGTCCGTGTGCTCTGCATGGATCCCATCCTTCCCCGCGGTGAGCATGAAAGTGCCATCGGCGATGCGGATGCTGTCTTTTCCACTGAGCGCCTGACTTGCAGCGGAAACCGTATAAGTGCCGCCGGTAAACACCAGATCATCCTTGGAGACCACGCCGTGACCCGCCGGAGAGCCCACGGTCAAGCTGCCATCTCCGTTAAAGGTCAGGTCGTCCTTTGAAAAAATCGCCGCATCGATGTTATTCTCGTCGAGCGCGTTTTCCGAGCCCGCCGCCGTGGTGACGACGACCTTGTCTGCCTGTCGGACATAGAGCGCAGCGGAGGAGCTGCTGTGAACAGAAACCTCGTTTAGGATCAACCGGAGTTTATCCGTGTCGTCCGCATCTACGATGATCATGCCGTCCGTCAGTGCGCCGGATAGCACATATGTCCCCTCGTCCTTGATCGTGACGGTAGCTCCATCGATCTGTACGGCGTTCGATCCGCATTCGGCTGTATTTCCATTTAGCGTGATATACGCAGCGGCAGCTGCATCATATCGCGCGTCGCGATCCCGATCCGTAAACATATCGGCTGTTTTTGCAGCAGCGCCTGTGCTTTGCGCCGACTCCGACGAGACGGCGTTCTGTTCAGCATCCTCTATCGTCGTGTCGTTTTTCGTTCCACCGTTCCCACATCCGCTGAGGAGCAGGAGCAGAGCAAGGCAAACGGAACGGCAGATATGCTTTCGTTCTCTTTTCATCTATATACGCCTCCGTTCCTTACAATCCTGTCGTCGCAGTTTCCTGCTTAGAAACGCTGATCTCCAGATTCCCATTCCGGCAGCGTATCTTATCGATCAGAGGCTTTTCAAGATCAGGGCTCTTGAGGGTGATGTCATAGGTGAGCTTGAACAGGCTTCCCATATTCGTCGTCTTTACGTTCGTCAGCTCCCAGGATGCAGCATATCGTGCAAGCAGCTCCTCGAACACACCTGTATAATCCAGATCCTCCGGGATCGTGATATGTAATGTTTTATACACGGCGCTGTTTTTCCTTGCCCCAAGATCCAGACGGCTGTATATCATGGAGATCCCGCAAAGGATGAACGCGAAAAGGAAGGCATAGCCCAAATATCCCATACCGGCTATCATGCCTGCACCCATAGCGAGGAAAAGGACGCCGATCTCCTTTGCTGTTCCCGGCGCGGAGCGGAATCGCACAAGACTGAAAGCGCCCGCCACCGCGACGCCCGTACCCACGTTTCCATTGACCATCATGATAACGACGCAGACGACAGCCGGCAGCAACGCCAAGGTCGCAACGAAGCTTTTCGTGTATCTGGTACGGTACATATACGCAACGGCCAGGATGAGGCCGATCACCAAAGAGCAGCCCAGACAGAGCAAAAATGCACCGACAGGAATAACACGGGTCATATCCGTATCAAAAAGCCCTCCAAAAATCGTGTCAAGCATACGATCTCTCCTTGCACTGTTTTCCTGCGATCTCTTTGCAATATGCCTCTCCGTATTTTGAAAAAGAGGTCTTATAAATATGGTTCCTCGTCAGAAAATCGCTCATCCATAAGGGGATGCCCCCGGAGGTCTTGATCTCCATCAAAACGTGATCTGGCTCGAGCAGTGCGGTGCCCCAGATCTCCGTTTCCAGAGATAACTCCGCTACCCTAGCGATGATAGCGTCGTCAAATGTGACACGCAGGTCGTCCTTGCCCAGGGAATGAAAGGCGTCCCGCTCATAGCTCAAAAAGCAGGCGGGATGCAGCGTACTGTAAAAAGTCCGAAAATATTCGATCTCCTCTGCGATCTGCGAGTCGCTTGACGGGAAGCGACTGCCGCACAGCCAGCTCAGCGCCTCGCTCTCGGTCAATGCCACCCTCCTTTTATAGACCACAGAGCGGTATTTTTTCTTCAGTTCTACGAAAACCGTGCTGGACGGCTCTGCTCTCCGATAGCTGCGGACACGCAGCTTTTCCTTATATATGGGCTTTTCCTGCGAACGCCGTATCAGCTGATAGCTATCGGTATCGAAGTAAAGGTTGCGTATCAGCGTGTGGCCGTAGTGGTCGAGCTTCATATAGGGCTCCATCACCTTCATCAGCTCCTCCTGCTGGCGGCGTGTGAGGCAGAATTTGAGCTCATACCGCTTAAAAATCGTTTGGTAACTCATGTCGCACAGAGTCTCCTTCTCTTTGACGTGTGCTTCGGAGGGCAAGGTGGCTTTCCCCGACTGTCCGCCTCCGATCGTTGCTCGCCGTCTTGCTCCGAATGAGCCAAGTATAAACGCCGATACTAAAGCGTCGCTAAAGGAGATCGTGATCATCCTGTGAACTTTCAAAGTGGGGTCGCGCATGGATACCGCACCTGCTATCATGAGCAGTGGATCCTACACGGCTCCTTTTCAAACCGATGTGCCTATTCTTTAGCCGCACTTTAGCGTCTTTCGCTACGATGGAGATACAAAAAAGCAAGGGAGGAAAGCTGGTATGCGATTGTTGATCGCGGAGGATGAGCCAAAACTGCTGAGATCCTTGAAGCATATTTTTGAAAGCCATAACTATACGGTCGATGCCGTATCGAACGGAACGGACGCGCTCGCTTATGCGGAAACGGGAGATCACGACGGTCTGGTGCTGGACATTATGATGCCCGGCATGGACGGCGTGGAGGTTTTGAAAAAGCTGCGCAGTCAGGGGATCTCCACGCCTGCGCTGTTTCTGACCGCAAAGACGGAAGTCTATCAGCGGATCGAAGGATTGGATGCAGGGGCAGACGATTATTTGCCTAAGCCCTTTTCTACCGGAGAACTGCTGGCCAGAGTGCGCGCGATGCTGCGCCGGAAGGAACACTACACCCCCGACCTGCTCCCCTTCGGTAAGCTCACGCTGAACCGTTCCACCTATGAGCTGATCTATGAGCAGCAGACAAGGTCGCTCAGCGGCAAGGAATTTCAAATCATGGAGCTGCTCATGCAGCGCCCCCGTTTTATCGTTACGATCGAGGAGTTCATGTCCCATATATGGGGACTGGACAGCGATGTGGGGATCAGCGTGGTATGGGTCCATATCTCCAACATCCGCAAAAAGCTGGCGGCCATGGGTGCGCCGATCGAGATCCGATATATCAAGGGGGCGGGCTATCTCCTGGAGGAAATGAAATGATCTACAAGCTGCGGAAAAAGTTTATCAAGATCTGCACATTGAGCTTTTTAGCCGTATTCGTCGTGCTATTTTCCGTTATCTATCTGCTGTCCTCGCTGCAAACGGATCGTTCTCTCGATACGCTGACCGATGTGATCGCCGAAAACGGCGGCCGATTCCCCATATATGAGCCTTTTCCTCCGAAGCAAGGCCGGCCGCTTCCGCCAAGCAGACTGGATGAAGAGACACCGTTTCGGACAAGGTTTTTCAGCGTTCGTCTCGATGCCGACGGCGCAGTTATCTTTGTCGATACGAAGGCGATCATCAGCGTGGATCAGTCGAACGCCATCGCGTATGCGACGGCTGCGTTGGAAAAAGACAGGGAGCGAGGGTGGATCGAGGAATTCCGATACAAAATATGTGACACGTCCTACGGAAAGGAGATCGTTTTCGTCAACGGTGCCGTAGAGCGGGCGTCAGGTCGGGGTTTCCTGATGACGACGCTCAGCGTTTTCGGTGTCGGCAGCTTGGCCGTCCTGCTTTTGATCATCCTGAGCTCCAAGTGGGCGGTGAAACCCTCGGCCGAAAGCTACGCCAAACAGAAGCAATTCATCACCGATGCCAACCATGAACTAAAGACGCCGCTGACGCTCATCCGAACCAATTTGGAGATCATCAAGGAGGAAAACGGCTCCAACGAGTGGTTGGCAGACATCGATAGCGAAGTCGAGCATATGACCGATCTGGTCGAGCACCTTGTAGCGCTGGCGCGGATGGATGAAGAACAGGAAAAGCCGGTGTTTTCCGTTTTTGATTTGAGTCGGGCAGTTGACGAAACGGTGGACATCTTCGCTTCATCCGTTACCGGCACAGGAAAAAATCTGTCTGTGACCATCCCCGAAAACATGATGTACAACGGCGATGAAAGCGCCATCCGGCAGCTCGTATCCATTTTGATGGATAATGCCGTAAAATATTGTGATGTCGGCGGATCCATCTGTGTTACGCTTCATAACGAAAGACATCCAAGCCTCACGGTGGACAACAGCTATGCGGCGGTGGATCATTTGGAATTGCCGCGACTTTTCGACCGTTTTTACAGAGCGGATAAGGCGAGGACCCGCGGCGGCTTTGGCATCGGCCTGTCTATGGCAAAAGCGATCGTGGAAAAACACCGCGGCAGGATCACTGCCCAGAATCTCGGCAACGGCACCATACGCTTTCAGGTGAAGCTGTGAAAAAAACATGATCAAAACCATCGGCACTGCGCTCCCCCTACTGTTCGCAGGTTTTTTTTGGGGGGGCGATGCCACCAACAAGCAAACGCCGGAGCTTCGGTCTACCGAAGCTCCGGCGTTTTTTCGCATTTGTAGCACGACCGCTCTGCTTGCCAAGAACGACCTCCGTCAGCAATAGTGCAGGAAGGAGCGCAGCTTCGACCGACCGCTCTCATCCCGATCGCCGTCCAGCGAGAGATCATATATCGGGGAGGGACAGCGTCCGGCCAGATGGCTGAGCTGAAGCACCATCGCTGTGTTTTCATATCTGGGCGACATCGCCAACACGGCGGAAGCGGTTTCTCCCATTTGCATGGCCTTGGCATAGCGGTAGCGTCCGTTTCCGCCGGAAAAGGCGGGAAGGTATTCGTCTGCATCGGCAAGCAGGCTGTCCGGCACCGGGGCGAATGGGGTGCTCGCTCCCAATGCAGCGGAGACCTCCTGCATCAGCACCTTGAAGTCCGCCGGGATCGCCTTTTGATCGTCCGCCCAGAGGAACCACAGATACTCGGACAGCGGCATACGCCGGATGCGCCTTCCCTCCTGCTCTAGCGCGTCCAAGATCCCCTCATCCAATGAGGTGATGCACATGGGCGTACCAACAGCGGCGATAAACCCATCGTCGCCACTTGCCTCTGCTACCTGCTGTGCCAAATCGAGCAAGCCCTTCCGATCGGGTATCCCGGTCGGCGCAAGGCGCTCGCGCAGCGCGGCCGGCGCCGCATAGAGGACATCCGCTGTCAGCAGCGCCCGGAACAGCAGCGCAGGATCATCGGCTTTTTCAGACAGCTCCTCCAAAAACGGGCTGACGATGCCTGCCTTCGTATGCCCGCAACGGTCTAAGATCGTCCGTACCGCACGGGCATATTGACCGTCTGCGTCAGCGCCATAGCCCAATGGCAGCAGGAATTGCAGCGCTTCTCCGTTTTGTTCGATGGCTTTCAGCGCACTTCCCACCAACATGGGCAGTGGCAGATACTCCTTGCTGTTCATCTCGGCTCGCCCAAGCGTCAGGATCGCTCTGTCGAACGGCGGCATGGCACCAGCGGAGACGCCACAGGCTGTGAAATAGTCGATCAAATACCGGGTATACAGCCCGACATCCGGGATCAGCAGCTTCTTCCCCGATTCCGGCTTGGGGCGCATATTAGCAGGCTTCATCTGCACGTTCAGAATGTCAAGATCCTGCGGCTTCGGCGGGTCATCGCGATGAGAGAGGGCGTTGAGGAAGGCTTCGATACGAGTGATCACGCCCACGGGAGAAAAATGCTCATCGACCTCGATATGAAGATAGGGTTTCTCGCCCATTTCCTCCCGGAACATATGCGCTAGCAGCGTGTCCGGCCCACAGCCGTGATTGGTGAGATACACGGCGTACAGGTCGGGATGGTTGGCGATGATCTTGGCTCCCGACAGGATATGATCGCCAAAGGGCCAGTACATCCCCGGATAATCCTTCGATACATCCAGATCCATGCCGGGCAGATGCCCCAGCGTCAGCAGCTTATAGCCGCGATCGAGCAGCAGCTCGGGGATCCTCATGTTCAGGACAGGGTCGGCGATGCCGTAGTGGCGGGTGATGAGCACCAGCACCTTTTCGCCCGGCGCCACCTCCTCCAGCAGCTGCTGCCCCAGATCCTCTACGCCCTTTTGATATTGGTTGACCGCCAGCGCGCCCTTGAGCAAGCCGGGCAGGCACCGCGGCTTGGAAAAGCCCAGCTCCTTCCCCACCTCTAGCATGGCCAGACCCATCATCTGTGCCCCCAGATCGAGATCCAGTGTGGGCGACAGCAGTTTGATGCCGCGCTTTTCCAGCCCCAAATTGGAAAAGATCGTTTTGGCCGCCATCTGCATATAGGGGCAGGCATAGTTATGGGCGGCATGGGCGTGGCAGTGACGGATGGTATAGATCGAGGGCAGGAAGATATAGTCCACGCCCTTTTCGGCCAGATCCATCATATGCCCGTAGATGAGCTTCACCGGGTAGCAGGTCTCGCCCTGTGCATGGGCTTGCGAAACGCGGATCGTCTTTTCATTGCTGCTGTCCGAAAGGATCACATTGTAGCCCAGATGGCGGAAAAAGGCGTTGACCATCGGGAAGAACTTGAACATGATCAGCGTCAGCGGTACCCCTATGGTTTTCTTCTTGGGATCGATCGCCGCATCGTAATCCTCTACGGCAAGCTGTCCCGCTTTTTTATAGAATGCCTTGTTGCGGCGGATCTGCTCACTGCTGGCTTTGACTTTTCTCTCCTCGGCTGGGAAGTCAAAGCCTAAAAAGGTGCTCTTCCCCTCCCCGACCGCCTCCTTTGCGAGCAATGCCGCGCCGAAAGCGCCGCTGATGGAAAACACTGGAGACACCTGCACCTTCTCGCCGCAGGCGCTTTGGAATGCCGCCACGATGCCGGGGTTATAGTCCACGCCGCCCTGCAAGACGATGTGATCGCCCACCGGCTTTCCCGCGACGACCTTATGCAGATAGTTCTTGACGATGGAGTGACACAATCCGGCGGCGATGTCCGCCTGAGACGCGCCCTGCCCTTCGGCCTGCGCGATGGCGGTCTCGATGAACACCGTGCAGCGCTCGCCGAGGTCACAGGGCGCATCGGCGGTCAGCGCCAGCGGGCCGAAATCCTCGATGGGGATGTTCATCCGCGCCGCCTGCTCCTCCACAAAGGAGCCCGTTCCGGCGGCGCAGATCTTATTCATCTGAAAGTCCCGCACTTCGCCGTCTTGCAGGGAGATATACTTGGAATCCTGCCCGCCGATCTCAAATACGGTATCCGCCTCCGGCACCCAATGAACGGCCGCCTTCGCCTGTGCGGTGATCTCGTCGCGGATGGCATCCGCGCCCATCATGCGCCCCAGCCGTTCTCGCCCAGATCCGGTGATACCGACCCCGAGGATGGGAAACTCACCGTATTTCTCTCGCAGATGCGCCATCCCCGTTCTGACGACCCCCTCCGGGTCGCCCGCTGTGCGGAGATATTGGAGATCGACCAGCGTGTCGTTTTGATCGGTCAAAACAAGGTCGGTGCTGGTCGAGCCTACATCGATGCCAAGGTAACAGCCCTCTGATGGCATGATCTCCGTGGCGGGCGGCTCTCTCAGATCTGTTCCCTCTGCCAGAAACAGCTTCGGGAGCGGCGTGCTCCTATGCGCTTTTCTCTCGCCGTCCAACGCGGAACGCAGACCGGCTATCGTCGTCTCACGCGCTGCGCTGGCTGCCGCGCCGACCGCCGCCGCATACCGAGCATAGCCGGGGACGATCAGCTCGTCCCCCTTCAGGTCGAAGATCTCGCGGATCGCCCGGATCACGCCCGCATTTTCCGTCACGCCGCCGCAAAAGACCACCGGCTTTTTTACCGGCAGGTTTTTGACGATCGTGGCCTTGTAATTGCGGATCATGGCATAACAGAGCCCCAGCAGGATGTCCTGCTTTGGCACGCCCTCCTGCTGGCGGTGGATGATGTCGGTCTTGGCGAATACCGCACAGCGGCCGGAAAGGTTCGGCACAGACCGCGCCTGCTCGACCAGCCGCGAATAGTCCTCGATCGCCATGCCGAGGCGGGACATCTGATCCTCAAAAAACGAGCCTGTACCGCCTGCGCAGTGCTCATTGACCGAAAAGCGGGGCGCTTTCCCATCCAGATCGGTGATGAACCGTGCGCCCTGTGAGCCGATCTCGATGATGCTGCCCGCCTGCGGCACAAGCAGCCTCACCCCCTCGACGATGGCGGGAATGTCCTCGGTATGCGCCAGCTGGGGACACAGCCCGGCCAGAAGGCTCCGGCCTGCGCCCGTCGCGCAGACGGGCAGGCGTTCCGGCAGCTCGAGCGCCGCAAGGCCATCCCGCAGCCTTGCCAGCACCCGCCCGTAATGGGGCGCGAGCCAGCTCTGCACGACCGCATCCCCATCGACCACAGCCAGCTTCACGGTGGAAACGCCCAGATCGATCCCTAATTTCATCATATCGTTATCGACTCCTATCGTTTTATATCGTTTGATCCCGGTGCCTGAGATCATGCCGTAGAACACACGACCGCAGGCCGCTATGGCTCACGGTCGTGTTTTTTGCTTCTATTCCGTCACAGGCGGTATATAGTAGAAGTCGTCTCCCGGCATGGCTCCACCCACCGCTTCGGGAGCCAGGTCGTAAATGATCTGCAAAAAGCCTTGCAAAATGGTCTTCATCTCCGCGCCTGTGACCGTGCAGATGTTGCACGCAGGGATCGCCTCGGCCGCGATCGCAGGATTTAAGAACGTCTCGAATTCCTCCGTCCACGCGGCAGCTTCGTCGAGGTGCGTAAGGCAGTAGTCCGTGGACTGCTTCGCCAAGTCCAAAAACTCCATGATCGCCTGCTCATGTTCCTCCAAAAAGGCCTTGCGCACCACCGTCACGGTCGTCACGGACTGTGCGCCGTTATCGACATTGGCCTCCCACGCCTCCGTCACATCGATGGCAACACGGAGGTCAGCAACAAGGAGCTTCGCCACTTCCACGAAGGGCTGGGGCAGCAGCGCAACGGCGCCCGGTTCCTCCTGCAAGAGGTTCAGCACCTCAAACGGTGTGGGGCGGAAGGAGAAGTTCACATCCTTCGTCAGTCCCGCCTGTTCCAGCAGAAACGCAAAGGTATATTCGGGAGGGCCGCCCTCGCCGATGGCGTAGACCGTCTTGCCTTTCAGATCGTCCAGCGCATGGATGTTGGGGTCAGTGGTCAGGATATAAAGCAGACCCAGATTCCCGATGGCTATGACCTTACATTCCTCTTTCAGATCCTGATTGTTATAGAGGATCGCCGCCACATTGGACGGGACGGTCGCGATGTCATAGTCTGCTTGATCGAGCGATGCGGCCACAGCAGAATAATCGACGCCCGCAAGCTCAAAGCTGAGATCGTTATAGGTCCTGCCCTCCTTCGCCTCGTTTATCATCCAACCGAGACCCATGGACGGCGGTCCCATGATGAGCCCTACATTTACATCCGTTGCTTCCGCACTGCCCATCGGACGCTCCGATCCGGCATACGGATCGCCTGTCACGACATCCCGCTCGGTCTCCGCCGTACCGCAGGCGGAGAGAGCCGCCATGAGCATCGATGCGACGAGCGCAAGCGCCAAAAATCTTCTTTTCATCTCCTGCCCCTCGCTTTCTTTTTCACGACAACGATCGCAGCGCCCACGGCGGCGAGAAACACGACGGTGAGCACGACGGCTGCCGCAGGATCTCCGCCTCTATCGGCCTCCGGCGTCTCCGACACCTCGGTAGCCGCCGGCGTGTCGTCCGGCTCATCCTCGGCCACATCCCCGTTCGCGCCCACGCTCGCCATGGTCTCTGCGGCAGCGATGTCGTCGGTCAGCGTAAGCGCTACGGTGGGCATCACGCCGCCGTCCGTGGTAGCGACGCCGGAGAGATCGAGCTCAAACTGCGCCGGCCATGTGTGGGGCTTGTCCAGCCCGGAGATGGACATCGCCAGATCTCCCATCTCGATATCCGCTTCCCATGTGTCTGTCACGACCGTGCTGTCACCGCTAAGTTCATCAAGATCCAGTGTGAGCGAGATGATCGCGCCATCCGCTGTCTTTTCCGCTTCTGCGATACTCGCTCCCCGCAGCTCGCGCAGTGTCATGACCTTATCGGGAATGACGATGGGGATGGCCACCTGTGCCGTGCCGTTCTCATTCACCGTCAGGGTCGCGTTGTCCGGGACGGGGTCATAGGGCGGGAAGGTGCTGTTCGTCAGGTGAGGGTTCAAGGGCAGACCGGTATCCGCTTTGTTGAACCAGATGTTCGCACTGACGGTATACGTGCCGGGAGCGAGCGTCTTACCGATCTGCTCAGGCTCGGCCTGCTTTTTTCCGCTTTTCTGTGCGGACTGATAAGAGGCGAGCGCCGTGCGCAGGGCAGCGGCGGCGTTGTCCGCCGTCTGCTGGTCGGCCGCTGCCAGAGCGGCTCTCCCTTTGGCGAACGCGGTTTTCAGCGCGTCCCGCTCTGCCTGCGTCGTCCACGTTCCAGAGGGCGCCACCTCACTGCCGTCCGTCGAAACAACAGCGCCATTCATGACCTGCTCCACCGTTTGGATGACGGCATTCAGCTCATCGAGGTTCACCGCCTCCGGCGCGGGACGCGGCGTGACGGTCGAAGTCGGGGGCGCTGATGGTACTGGCTCCTGTGTAGCGGTGCCGAGATCGACGCCGGACAGATCCACCTCCAATGTCAAGGGCACCGTCCAGTCCACGCCCAGCAGCGTGGGGAACTCGGTGCAGCTCGTGAAAATATACGTACCGCTATGATCGGCCAGCTCCAAGGTCAGGCTGGTGATCCGCCCGCTGCGGGAGACCGAACCATCCTGCGCGGCATAGGTCTCGCTGTCTCTCGGCGCGTGCAGCACCGTGGCGTTGGAGCAGCCGCCGATAGCCTGAACGGTGAACACCGGGTTGGGCAG
>JAUNJI010000037.1:0-6207 GCA_030533295.1 Eubacteriales bacterium | reverse complement strand
GTCACATAGGCCGTCACGCCGGGGAGCTGGGCGTTCAGCTCGCCGGGAAGATACAGATTCGCTGTGACGGTGTAGGTGTCATCCGCTGCCAGCGCGGTATTCGCGGGGAGAAGCCCCACGGCCAGCGCCAGCGCGGTGATCAGGGGCAAAATGCGTTTTCTCATCTGAAATGCTCCTTGCTGTCAAAACATACCCATGCCTCCCACCGCCGAAGCGGTGAGAGGCGGGTACGCCGGCCTTGGTTCAGCCGATCTTATTCATGTAGTTCATCAGCATCTGGGCGATCTCGGCGCGTATAGCAGTGCCCTTGGGAGCAAGGATGCCGTTGCCCTTGCCGCTCATGATGCCCTTCTCGACCGCCCACTTCAGCGCTGTCTCGGCATACTTTCCGGCTTTGCCTGCATCCTTGAACTGCTCCAGGATCCCATCGGTTTTGGGCGCGCCCGCATAGCGATATAGGATAGTGGCGAGCTGCTCACGGATGACGGGATCTTCCGCACCGAACGAGCCGTCGCCATAGCCGCCTACGATCTCATTGGCGTTCGCCCACACGACCGCTTCGGTGTAGTACTTCCCGCTCTCCACATCGGTGAAGATGTTTTCGGTCTTATTTTCCGGCGTGCCCTCCAACCGATAGAGGATGGTCACGAGCTGCCCGCGCGAGGTGTTCTCGTTGGGGCTAAAGCGCTTTTCGCCGGTGCCTTGCATCAGTGTCCGGGCGGCAGTATAGGCTACCGCATCCTTGAACCAGTCGCCGGGCTTTACATCGTCGAACGATCCGACATCGTCCACCAGCTGATAGGTCGCGCCGACCTCGGCCTCGAAAGTCACGCTGCCCTTGTTGTGATAGGACTTCTGAACGACCTGCGCCGAGCCGTCCTTATCGATCTTGACCGCTACGGTGCCAACGGTGACATTGCTGACAGGCACGCTGACCTTCAGCGTCTTTGCGCCGTTCCCAGCACCTCCGCCATCACACCGAACTTCCAGCTCATGCCCAGCGACATCTTGCAGGAGCTGATGAGGTGTGGCATGAACGCAGGACGGTAGACATAGAGGAATTTCCGCCAGCGCGACAGATGGAACTGCTCCGCCATCTCCAACATCTCGGCATCGACGCTCATCATGCCCATCAGGGTGCTCGTATAGACCAGCGGCAGCACGATGAGAAAGGATAGATAGATCGTCAGCGCCTGATTCCCCACCCAAATGAGCAGCATGATAACGAATGAGATCAGCGGTATGGTCTTGAGCATCACCATCACCGGCTCTAGGAACTCCCGCAACAGCTTGGATCGATAGCTCAAGAGCGCCAGCAGGAACCCAACGACGAAGGAGAGCAGGAACCCAAGCGTGATGCGCAGGAAGGTGGCTGCGCAGATCGCGAGGAAATCCGGCTCTGTGATCTGCCCGATCAGCGCCTTTACGATATGGATCGGCCCCGCAAGGATCAGGCGATTATCGATCACGCGGTCGGCGATCTCCCACGATGTGAGCCAGAACAGAACGATGAGCGCCGTCTTTGCAAATTTCTTTGCGCTTTTTTCTCGTGGCGTGGCGATCCCCCCCTTTTGAAAATAGCTGTCATACGATACCGTATCTTCGCCATACAGCATGACGGGATCCCCCGCCATGCCCCTCTTTTGTTAGCATAAGCTAACTTGTGTTATTATACCGTTTCAGATCCATGGAAGTCAATTGATCGCAGTCATTTCAGCCAAAATATTTCAAGATCCTTGAAAGTCTTGACAGCGCGAAGCAGTCCGCAGATACATGGCGGCAAGGTGCTCGTTCGTGCAGAATAAGAAGAATATCGTTGCGTTTGGCAAGGTAAGAGGAAAGCAGGACTTTTGTTACAAGGCTCTATAAAACAAAGACCACCGGCGTAGCCGGTGGTCTTTGCTCACTCATATGTTTTCGTTTGGCCGTTCTACCGGCAGTGTGCTCATGCTGTGCAGGCTGACGCCCAGCGTGGACAGGTTGTGCAGCATGGCCGAGGTCGCGGGCGGCAGGACGCCGCCCACGCCGAGCGCGATCAGCGCGCCGTTGAAGCCGATGACGAAGCGATAATTGGCGTCGATCCGCGCCATGAGCGCGGTCGCGATCTGCCGCAGCGTGACCAGCTCCCACAGGCTGTCGGCGGCGATCGTGATGTCTGCGATCTCGCGGGCAAGGGCTGCGCCGTCGCTGATGGCGATGCCCGCGTCCGCCTCGGACAATGCGGGCGAATCGTTGATGCCGTCGCCCACCATCAGCACAGTGTGCCCTGCCTGTCGCCGCGCCGCGATGAACTGCGCTTTGTCCGCCGGGAGCACCTCGGCGCGGAACTCGTCCACGCCGAGCTGGGCGGCGATCGCGGCGGCGGTGCGCTGGCTGTCCCCGGTCAGCATGACCGTGTGGCGGATACCCAGCCCGCGCAGCACGCTCAGCACCGCCCGCGCCTCCTCGCGCAGCGGGTCGGCGATGCAGAGCACAGCGGCGAGCTGCCCGCCGACCGCCAGATACAGGTGAGAATAGTGCAGCGGCAGCTCGTCGAAGCGCTGCTGTTCGCCCGTCGGGATCGTGCAGCCCTCGTCCTCAAAGACGAAGTGCGCGCTGCCGATCAGCACGCGCTGCCCGTCCACTGCGCTGACGATGCCGTGCGCCACCAGATATTCCACCTTGGCGTGGTATTCCTCGTGGTCGAGCCCGCGCCGCTTGGCCTCCGCGACGACCGCGTTCGCCATCGAATGGGGAAAATGCTCCTCCAGACAGGCGGCCAGCCGCAGCATCTCGGCCTCGTCGTGGCCGCCGAACGGGATCACCTGCGCCACCCGCGGACAGGCGTGGGTCAGCGTGCCGGTCTTGTCGAACACGATGGTGTCCGCCCCGGCGACCGCCTCCAAAAATTTGCCGCCCTTGACCGTGATATGCGCCCGCCCGGCCTCGCGCATGGCGGATAGCACCGCGAGCGGCATGGCCAGCTTGAGCGCACAGGAAAAGTCCACCATCAGCACGGACAGCGCCCGGCTGACGTTGCGCGTGAGCGCCAGACTGGCCAGACTGCCCGCGAAGGTGTACGGCACCAGCTTATCCGCCAGACGGGCGGCGCGGCTCTCGGCCTCGGACTTGAGCTGCTCGGACTGCTCGATCATGTGGACGATCTGATCGTACCGGCTCTGACCGGAGGTAGCCTTGACCGCCATCACGCACTCGCCTTCGGCGACCACCGTCCCGGCGTACACCGTGCCGCCCGGCCGCTTGGCGACCGGGAGCGACTCGCCGGTGAGCGACGCCTGATCGACTGCGATCTCGCCCTCGAGCAGCGTGCCGTCCATCGGGATGATGCCGCCCGTGCGCACGACGACCGCGTCGCCCGGCTGGATCTGCGTGATCGGAGTCAGTATATCGCCCTGCGGGGTGCGCAGCCAGACGCGATCGACGTGCAGCGACATACACTGTGCCAGATCGGCCACCGACCGCTTGTGTGTCCACTCCTCGAGCAGCTCGCCGATCTCGAGCAGGAACATCACCGCGCCCACTGTGCCGAATTCGCCCCGGCACGCCGCCAGCGTGATCGAGATCGCGTCCAGCAGCTCGACGCGGAGCTGTCTGCGCCAGATGCAGCCCAGTCCGCGCCGCAAAAAGGGCAGCATATGCCACGCGATCCGTGCGATGCGCAGCGGCGCGGGGAAAAACAGCGTCGCGGCCAGCTTTTGCGCGGTCTTGATGACCAGCTTTTCCTCGAATGCCCGGTCGAGCGCACGGGTGCTGTGCGCGGGCAGGTCAATCGTGCGAGACGCCGCCGCCCACGAGAAGGCGCGGAGATCGGCGAGCACCGCCGCCCGCGCTCCGCGATAACGCAGGATGACGCAGCCTGTCCGCTCGTGCACCGCGATCTCCTGCGCCCACGGCCGCGCGGTCAGCCACGCCGCCAGCAGGTCGGCCTGCCGCAAACTGGGACGCCGGGGCAGGCGCAGCCGCATCCGCCCGCGGCTCTCATGTAAAATAGTCGCTTTCATGCTCGTTCTCCTTCGTGAAAAACAGGGAGCTGTACAAAAGCTCCCTGTCCGTTCTGCTCATTCCGCCGGGATGGCCTCGTCCAGATCGTCGATCTGCGCGGCGGCCTCCTGCGCGTCCGCGGCGTCGTTCAAGTCCTGCGCAGCGGCGAGGATGTCCGCAGCGTTCTCCTGCACGGCGGTGACGTTCTCCATCACATAGTCCTTGACGCGCAGCCCGAGCGCGACGACGCGGGTGTAGACCTTTTTGGCCTCCTTGCTGGTCAGCAGGCGGATCCCCGCCGAGCCGAATACCGTACCGCCCACGAAACAGGCGAGCCTTGCATAATGTTTCATTTTTATCCGTCCTTTCTGTTACTTGTGCTTGTAGCCGGTGTACATGACCATGATCATACAGATCACAGCGCCCCAAGCCCAAAAGCGATGCTGTTTCATCGGCGCCACTCCTTTATCGCTCTGGAATATTTGATTATTATAGCAGGAGATATGGTCGATCGTCTCTATCAAAACGGACGCGGACTTACGGTTTTCGACATTTTTCTGTACTGGCCGGGCGTCATACCACACTGACGCTTGAACGCCGCGTTGAACTGGCTCATGCCCTCGTAGCCGACCGCGTGCGCCACCTGCTGGACGGGCAGCTCGCTCTCGGTGAGCAGCGCCCGCGCCCGCTCGAGCCGCTGCTCGACCAGCCAGCTATGGATGGGCGCACCGAAGGCACGACGAAAATGCTCCTTCAGGTAGGTGGGCGACACCGAGAACCGGCGACACAGCAGCGGGATGGTGTGCTTTTCCGACAGGTGTGCGCATAGATACGCCCCGATCTCGCGCATCAGCGGAGCGGCGCAGCCGTCCGGGAGAGGCGCGGCCGGCGCGATGGCGGGTTGTGTCGTGCACAGCAGATACAGCAGCTCGACCGCCTTGAACACGCCGTAACGCGCCTGTGCCTCGTCGGGCAGTCGCTGCACGGTCTCGAAAAAGGACAGCGCCCACGGTGTGTCGGGCAGCGTCAGAAAGCCTTGCGCCTCTGCCATCGTCCGACGCACGCGGGCGATGTCCAACCGCAGCCCCAGCGCGGCACAGACTGCACGCAGACTGTCTTTGGCGCTTCGCGCGTCCACCGTGACCAGCAGACCGCCCAGATCGCCGCTGCACCGCGCGTCGCGCAGCCCGTCGGCGCAGGCGAGCAGCAGCACGCCCGGCGCATCCAGCAGGATCGGCGCGCCCTGCCGGGGCGCAAGGTGCAGATGGCCGCTCTGGCAGAACAGCACCTCGAACTGCAACGGCTCGCCGCACACCGGGATCGGGCGGAGCGCCTGCGGGTCGCTCGTGCGCAGCGCGAACCGGCACGTGCGCACGCCCGGCAGCACGTTCTCCCAGTGGGGCGTGTCCCGGCGCGATAGATATTCCTTCAGCATGGATTCCTGCGACCTGCCTCTCGTTCAAAATACCGCCCGGCAAACGGGCGGGAGCGCAGTTGGTTTCGCGCCGTTTGCCCACCCGGCGCTTTCTCAGACCAGCTCCCGCGTCAGCGCCTCCCGGCAGAGGCAGGAGAAGATCGTTCCCGCCTTGATCCCTGCCAAGGTGAGAGTAGGGACGGATGAGCAGATCCTCAGACATGAGCGTTGCCTTGCAAAAGCGTTTAGTTAGATAAAACTAACTTTCGTTCAAAAAAGAAGCAGCATAAATGTTAGTTTACGCTAACTAATGCCAGTATACAGGAACAGCCTGCCCTTGTCAAGAGCGCGCTTACCCGTTTGTGGCTTTCTGTCTCAAAACAGCGTACAGACCCATGCCAGCAGCAGCGCCAGAAAGGGAAAAAGCGCGAGCTTGGCAAGCTGTTTCCGGAGGTTAAATCCGTACTTTTGGTAGCTGGCACATCCCTCCGTCTCAGGATAGAAATGCTGAAAAAAGCGGGATCTCGTCAGCAGATACCAGTCCAGAAAGATCATGTCGAACGCTTTCATCAGATAGAGCATGGTGAGGAACCGCCCAAAAAACTGCCAGCAGGTGTAGCCCTTTTGAATGCCGTTCCATGCGCCAAACAGAAACGCGCCAACAAAGGCCAACAGGCACAGGATCAGCAGGAGCCAGCCCAGCGGCCGCGCACCGGGGAACCACTCCGGGCGATCCTGGATCACCGTTTGTATATCCTTCGGTGCGGTGGTAAACAGCCTCTTGTCACGCACGAGCGCCACGGCCACAAGGA
>JAUNJI010000036.1 GCA_030533295.1 Eubacteriales bacterium | reverse complement strand
AAGTTGGTGCGGTTGTCCACCATCGTCAGCAATATGCCGTCGATCTGGAGCTTGGGGTTTATCTGCCGCTTCACTTTGCCGACGGTCTGCAATAGCTGCTCCAAGCCCTTGGCGGGCAGATACTCCGCTTGGACGGGAATTATGACCCTGCCCGCGGCGGCCAGCGCATTGACCGTTAGCATACCCAAAGACGGCTGGCAGTCGATCAGGATATGGGAATACTGTCCCTTTACGGTGTCCAGATACTGCCGCAGGATGGTCTCTCGGCTCATGGCGTTCACCAGCGAGACCTCCATGCCCGAAAGCTGGATGTCAGCGGGCATCAGGTCTACGCCCTCCGGGTGGTGCAGGATCCCCTCGCTGGGGCGCAGCGGCTCGTCCATCAGGATGCGACCCATCGCGTCGGACAGGGTAAAGGGCAGCTTGTCCGGCTGGGGATGACCCAAGCTGATCGTCAGGCTGCCCTGCGGGTCGCCGTCGATCAGCAGCACTTTCTTTCCGGCCTGCGCCAGCCCAATGCCTAAGTTCGCACAGGTCGTGGTCTTGCCAACGCCGCCCTTCTGGTTGGCGATGGCGATGATCTGCGTGTTCATTGACTTCACCTCACTTCAAATCATTCTTTAGCTTCTGGAAATAGAAAAAGCCGCCACTTCAAAATGAAAGTGAAGCGACGGCCTTTTCTGCTCCCGGAATGAGATCCCCGGAAATGAAAAAAGCACCCAGTTATTCTAAACTGAGTGCTACATCAAATTCATATTCAATGATTCAAATTAGGTCAAACTGTGCCAAACTGCCACAGCCGAAAACGAGGGGAATGAGGGGCGAAAAGCACCCCCCAAAACACGCCCCAAGACCGGCTCTCGGTTGTCCTATAAATTAACCACTGACCCCCTTTTTTACCCCCATTTTTGCCGGTTGTCCTATAATTAACCACTAAAAATTGGGTAAAACTGGTTCGTATCCGGTCAAATCAGGTCAAACCGTATCAGCCCGTTCAGATACAGCAAAACCCCGGAAAACCAGAGTTTTCCGGGGTCTTGAAGCATATTTGATACGAATTTTGCAGTCGATCAGCGCTTGGAGAACTGCGGCGCACGACGGGCTGCCTTGAGGCCGTACTTCTTACGCTCCTTCATGCGCGGGTCACGGGTCAGCAGACCGGCGGCCTTGAGCGCGGGGCGGTACTGCTCGGCGTCAGCCTGCAGCAGCGCACGGGCGATGCCGTGACGGATCGCGCCGGCCTGGCCGGTGAAGCCGCCGCCGGACACGGTGCACTCGACATCGAACTTGCCGGCAGTGCCCGTCGTCTCGAACGGCTGACGGCAGACCATCTTCAGCGTCTCCAGACCGAAGTAGTTGTCGATGGCGCGGTTATTGATCGTGATCTCACCGGTGCCGCCCGGGAACAGACGAACGCGGGCAACGGAGGACTTCCTTCTGCCGGTGCCGTAGAAATACGCTTTCTTAGGTGTATACATCAGTTAGTTCCTCCCTTACTTATCCCAAACTTCGGGCTTCTGCGCCTGATGGTTGTGCTCTGCACCGGCGAACACCTTGAGGCGGGTCGCGGACTGACGGCCGATGCTGTTCTTCGGCAGCATGCCCTTGACCGCGAGCTGCATCGCGAACGCCGGCTTGTCGTGCATCAGCGTCTTGTACTGCACTTCCTTGAGGCCGCCGACCCAGCCGGTGTGGTGACGGTAATACTTCTGGGTGAGCTTCTTGCCGGTCAGCACAGCCTTGTCCGCATTGACGACGATGACGAAATCGCCGCAATCGACGTGGGGCGTGAACGTAGCCTTATGCTTACCGCGCAGCAGCATCGCAGCGACCGCAGCCGTGCGGCCGAGGGGCTTGCCCGCAGCGTCGAGCACGTACCACTTCCGCTCGACAGTCTCTGCCTTAGCCATAAAAGTAGACATGTTTTCTTCCTCCGTTTATTCTATCAAAAATTATTTTGACAACCTTTTCATCCGCTCTAAGCGAGCATATCTATTAAAACACATCGCTTTCCGCAAGTCAAGTGCTTTTTTCAAAATTTACGCCATACCCGATATAAACTCTTTTATCCTCTCGTTATCTCGCTCAAGCTCTCTTTTTCTCACTTCGTGATTCAAATTTTTCTGCGCCGCCGATGCTGCGCGTGCCCTGCCCCATGGCGTTTTCGCGCCGCACCGCCGCCCCAAACGCTCCTTTCGCCCCGTTTTCGCGCCCTGCCGGACGTTATCGCGGCGTCCCATCCCGGTCGAAATGCCGACGCAGCGCGATCTCGGTCGGCGCGATTGCGCCGACGAACGGGATGAGCTGCACGGCCATCCACGCCCCGCCGACCGCACCGATCCTCCGCTCGCCCGCGCCGTACACCAGCAGCATGACCACCACGGTGAGCGGCAGCATGACCTTGCCGCAGGCATACCAGATCCGTCCACAATAGCGGTGCGCGAACTGCCACGTCTGCTCGTTCTTCATCGACATGGTGGTGCGGTAGCCGAACACGTAGTTGATCTTGCGCGGTGCGCCGTTCCTGAAATACCGCCCCAGACCGAGGAGCGAGACCGGCAGGATCAGCTCCATCAGCAGCATAAAGACCCAAAAGCCCATCGTTTGGCCTCCTTTCTGATACTTCCAGTATAGCACAGCGCCGCACTTGCCGCAACGGCGCATATCCTACGACGGGGCTTGGCTTTTTGCCCGCTTTTATGCTATAATGGAAAACGACCGGTCGCTGGCCGCCACCGACGCGCCCGCCGGATCTATCAGAACGAGGCTGCCACCATGCAAAAAATGCTTTCTTATGTCCGCCGCGCGGTCGATCACTACCATATGATCGAGCAGGGCGACCGGGTCGCTGTCGGCGTGTCCGGCGGCAAGGACTCGCTCGCGCTGTTGGTCGCGCTGGCCAAGCTCAGCGCCTTTTACCCCAAGCCGTTCGAGGTCGTCGCGATCACGCTCGAGATGGGCTATGAGGAGATGGACTTCTCCCCCGTGCAGACGCTGTGCGACGAGCTGGGCGTGGACTACATCCGAATCCCGACCCAGATCGGCCCCATCATCTTCGACATCCGCAAGGAGGAAAACCCCTGTGCGCTGTGCGCCAAGATGCGCCGCGGCGCGTTGCACGAGGCCGCCAAGGCCGCGGGCTGCAACAAGGTCGCTCTCGGCCACCACTTCGATGATGCGGTCGAGACCACCATGCTGTCGCTGTTCTATGAGGGGCGGATCTCCTGCTTCCAGCCCGTCACCTACCTCGACCGCACCGATCTCACCCTCATCCGCCCGCTGCTGTACACGCCCGAGCATTACGTGCGCGCGTTCGCCCAGCGGCACGCGCTGCCCATCGTGCACAATCCCTGCCCGGCGGACGGCAACACCAAGCGGCAGGAGATCAAAGACCTGCTCCTCGACCTCGAGCGCACGATGCCCGGCCTGCGCGACCGCATCTTCGGCGCGATGCAGCGCTATCCCCTCGCGGGCTGGGCGCCCGATCGCACCCGCACCCGTGCCCGCGCCCGCGAACGGGTCGAATGACTCCCCCCTCGCCCCGGCCGAACAGGCTGCCGCATAACGCGGCGGCCTGTTTTTCTATTTTTTTACGCGATCGCTGCGGGTTTTGTTTGTAATTTCGCCCGATCTGTGACATACTGGAAGAGAGAGCGTAGAAAGACCCAGAAAGGAGATCTATCGATGAACGATCGTACCCAACGACTGGATTATCTCCGCCTGCTCGCCCAGCAGTATCCCAATGTGCGGGCGGCCAGCAGCGAGATCATCCACCTGCAAGCCATCCAAAATCTGCCCAAGGGCACCGAACACTTCATGAGCGACCTGCACGGCGAGGCCGAGGCCTTCGTACATATCCTGAACAACGCCTCGGGCGCGGTGCGCGAAAAGGTGGACGCCGTGCTGCGCGACAGCCTGCCCGCCGACGAGCGCGCCCAACTGGCCACGCTGATCTACTATCCCGAGGAAAAGCTCGCCGAGCTGGTCGCCACCATGTCCGACCCCACGGAGTGGTACCGCATCACGCTCAGCCGCCTGCTCGAGATCTGCCGCCTGTGTGCCTCCAAGTATACCCGCGCCAAGGTGCGTCGCGCCCTGCCGCGCTGGACGGGCGACATCATCAACGAGCTGCTCAACAAAAACAACGACATCTACAACAAGCGCGAATACTTCGACACGGTGATCTCCTCCATCATCGAGACCGACCGCGCCGAGCCCTTCATCATCGCGATGTGCGACCTCATCAAGCGGCTGGTGGTCGATCATCTGCACATCGTCGGCGACATCTTCGACCGCGGCCCCCGCGCCGACATCATCATGGATATGCTGATGGCGCACCACTCGGTGGACATCCAGTGGGGCAACCACGATGTGCTGTGGATGGGCGCGGCCACCGGCAGCCGCACCTGCATCGCGACCGTGCTGAGCAACTCGATGACCTACAACAATCTGGACGTGATCGAGACCGGCTACGGCATCAGCCTGCGTCCGCTCGCCCTGTTCGCGGACGAGATCTATCGCGATCGCGACGTATCCTGCTTCCAGCCCCGCGTTTCGGCGAGCAGCCTGTCCAAGACCGGCTTCGAGCGGGCGGCGCGGATGCACAAGGCGATCGCGGTGATCCAGTTCAAGCTCGAGGGGCTGACCATCCGGCGCAATCCCTCCTTCCGCATGGACGACCGCCTGCTGCTCGACAAGATCGACTTCGAGAAAAAGCTCGTCCACCTGCCCACCGGCGATTATCCGCTGCTCGACCACGACTTCCCCACCATCGACCCGGCCGATCCCTATCGCCTGTCCCCCGAGGAGGAGCAGCTGATGGCGCAGCTCAAAAATTCCTTCCTGCGCAGCGAAAAGCTCCAGCGGCACACGCGCTTTTTGTACTCCAAGGGCGGGCTGTATAAGTGCTACAACGGCAATCTGCTGTTCCACGGCTGCATCCCGATGGACGAGCAGGGCGGTTTCATGCAGTTCGAGTTCGGCGGGCAGACCCTGTCCGGCAAGGCGCTGATGGACTGGTGCGAGACGGTCGCCCGCGAGGGCTACTACGCCCGCGAGGGCACGCCCGAGCGCCAGTTCGGCAAGGACTTCCTGTGGTTCCTGTGGTGCGGCCGCCACTCGCCCTCGTTCGGCCGCGACCATATCGCGACCTTCGAGCGCCGCCTGATCGCGGACAAGAGCACGTGGGTCGAGCCCAAGAACCCGTATTACACCTATTATGAGCAGGACGAGGTGTGCGTGCGCATCCTGCGCGAGTTCGGCTTGGAGGGCGAGCACTGCCACATCGTCAACGGCCATATCCCGGTCAAGAGCAAGGACGGCGAGAGCCCGATCAAGGGCGGCGGCCGTCTGATCGTGATCGACGGCGGCTTCTGCCGCGCCTATCAGCCGACGACCGGCATCGCGGGCTATACGCTGGTGTTCGATTCGTGGGGCATCCACATCACCGCGCACGAGCCCTTCCCCGGCCGCGAGACCGCGATCCGGGACAACAAGGACATCCTGTCCACCTCGATGGCGTTCGACCGCTCCGAGCACCGTATCCGCATCCGCGAGACCGACATCGGCCGCGCGCTCCAGCGGTCGATCGACGACCTCAAGGAGCTGCTCGCCGCCTATCGCCGCGGCGACCTCAAGGAGGACGACCGCGAGCGCTGAGCCCGCAGGCGTTTTACCCACACAGACGAACAGCCGCCCCGATGGGGCGGCTGTTTTCTGTCGTCATGCGGCGGCGTGTGCGCGGAAGTTCGCCAGATAGGTGTCGGCCTGCTCATCGTCCAAGATGACACACACCAGATCGCCCACGCTGTCGATCTTGACGTTCGCCGGATCGACGCCCACGCAGATCCACTTGAAGGGATCGATGCTGTCTCGGAGCGTCGCCTTGACCGCCGCCGCGTCGGCGGCGTCGGCCAGACGCAGCAGCACGATCGAGTGTGCCTGCGCGTTGATCATCGGCTCGGAGGCCAGACCGGCCTCGAACGCCACGTCCTCTGTGCCGAGGAACCACGTCAGCGGCTGGCTCGTGCCATCCGCGCCCATGCCCTTATAGAGCGGGACGCGCATCATCTGTGCACCGTAGGGGTCGTCGCCGTACACTTTATCCATCAGCGCGGCCAGCGCGGCATCGACCTCGGGCGGCTGCGGCGCGTCGGGCTGCGCGGGCTGCTCGGCCTTTTGGTAGCCCCAAACGGCCTCGCCATAGGGCTTCATGAACAGGTCATACTGCTCGCCATAGCGTGCGGCGTACACGCTCTCGATCTGCGGGTCGAAGGTATAGGGCACGCCGTCGATCGTGATCTCCGTCCAAGCGTGGACGGACTCGCTGCCCTTGGGGCTGATGCCCGTGCCGACGACCGCCTCGGCCTCGTAGCCCACCTGACGCGCCAGATAGGTGAACACCGCCGCCCACGAATAGCAGTTGCCCCGGCCTGTCCGGAGCATCTGGGTCGCCTGCTCGATCGCCCAGCCCGGCGCGGTGGTGTCCACCTCCCCGATGCCCAGATAGCCAAAGGTGCGCTTGGCGTAGTCGTACACCGCACGCAGCTTGTCCGGCTGGGTCAGGCCATCGGTCACGGTGCTGCCGACCGCAGACGCGAGCTGCGCGTCCAACGCGGACGAGCCGGTCGTGTAGCGGCCGTTGCGGTCGAGCTCCAGACCGTCTATCACCGTGCTGCGGTCGAACCGCTGCGCCTCATCGACGTGGAACAGCCAGCCGCCGATGTTGTGCCAGCCCGGCGCGAGTGGCGTGGTCGCCTGCTCATAGTCCGTCCAGGTCTCGATGCCGCCCGCCTTGTCATACTGGTGGTCGGTGGTCGCCTCGAGCATGGCGAGATACGCCCAGTGGGTGTCCGGCACGTCGGGCATGATGCGGATGCCCGCGCCCGTGGCCGCGGTCACGGCGTCGCCCTTGCGGCCGAGCACGCGGTTCAAGATCGTCACCGCCTCGGCGCGGGTGAGCGGATCGTCCGGGCGGAACCGGCCGGACGGGTCGCCCGCGATCCAGCCCTGCGCCAGCGCGGTCTGCACGGCTCTGTGCGCCCAGTGCGACGCGGGCACGTCAGCGAACGCCTTTTCGATGCCGATGTCGGTGTGCGGCAGCCGCGACAGCATGGTGACGAACGCCGCGCGGGTGATCTTGGCGTGCGGGCGGAAGGTGCCGTCCGCAAAGCCGTTGACCAGCGAAAAGCCGGTCAGCTCGCTGACCGCCTCGGCGAACCACGCGCCCTGCGGCACGTCGCTGAAAAAATAGTCCCCGCCGCCGGAGGGCGCAGCCAGCAGCCCGGCGAGCATCTGGCACGCCTCTGCGCGGGTGAGCGCCGCATCCGGGCGGAAGGTGCCGTCCGGGTAGCCGTTCAGATAGTGTCCATGGTCGGTCGTGTTCAGGCTGGGCGCGCCCGCCGGTGTGCGATCGTCCGAGATGGCCGCACAGGCGGCGATCGGCAGCGCGGATGCAGCCATCAGCGCGGCGAGCGATGCCGCGAGGATCTGTTTTTTCATTGCTGCGTGTTCTCCTTTTCGTCGTTCTGGTCGGTTAGACGCGAGCTGTCGCCGATCGGTTCCGTATCCGCGGACATTTCTTTGGCTTTTTCCGCCGGATCGAGCACGACCGGGATCAGCGACGCGGCCAGCTTGCCCTTGCCGCGGGTCTTGACGTAGAAAAAGCCGATGATGGAAAAGATCACCGCGCCCACGAAGTTGACCATCAGATCCTTCATCGTGTCGATCAGGCCGATGTCGAGATAGCCGCCGGGGAACTGCATCCAATCCTCGCCGTTGACGAGCAGGCTGTCGATCGGCTCATGCACCACGTTGTTGAGCCCGGCGGGATCGAGCGACACCGAGTGGATCGCCGTCACGATGAAGTCCTTTTGCATATCCGTGCCGAAAAACCAGTCCATGCCGAACTCGAAAAACTCCCACAGCACGCCCACGGTCATCGAAAAGCAGAACGCCACGATCGCCAAGAACTGCGGCGACAGCTTGAAGGAGAACCGCTCGCTGCGGTCGAACAGATCGACCAAACAGAAGCCGACCGCCGCGACCAAAAAGCCGTTGATCGTGTGCAGCATGGTGTCCCAGCCGGGGATGATGGTGTAGAACGAGTTGATCTCGCCCATGATCTCGGCCGCATAGATGAAGCAGTAGATCACGCCCTCCATCACCGGCGGGATGTCGATCGCGAGGCTGCGCTCGAACAGCATCGGCAGACAAAACAGCACCAGCGCCAGCAGACAGACGAACATATTCTCGAACTGGTGCAGGAACGCGGAGCGGACGAAGGTCAGCACGATGAAAAAGGAGAGCACGCCGCGGATCGTCAGCCTGCGCCGCACCCGTTTCCGCCTCTCCTGTGGGGTCTCCGGCGCAGCCGGTCGGATCGTTCGTTTTTTCATGGTCGTTCCTTTCTGAAATAGACTGGTCGCCCGGCCGCCCGGCTTGACAGCGCCTCGCCCGCCGTGCTACGATAGGGCTATCATCCGATCGAATGGAGGTATGACGATGCGATATGAGATCCAGGGCGGCGCCTTCCCCGTCGTCGTCTGCGAGCTGCTGGACGGCGAGCAGATGATCACCGAAAAGGGCTCAATGGTGTGGATGAGCCCCAACATGGAGATGCAGACCACGGGCGGCGGCTTGGGCAAGATGTTCTCCAAGGCGTTTTCCGGGGAAAGTATGTTCCAAAACCGCTACACCGCGCGCGGAGCAGGCATGATCGCCTTCGGCTCGAGCTTTCCCGGACGGATCATGCCGCTGACCATCGCGCCGGGGCGCGAGATGATCGTGCAAAAGAGCGCCTTCCTCGCCGCAGAGGCGGGCGTCGCGCTGTCCATCCACTTCAATCAAAAGCTCGGCGCCGGCCTGTTCGGCGGCGAGGGCTTCATCATGCAGCGTCTGTCCGGCGCGGGCACGGCCTTCGTCGAGATCGATGGCGAGCTGGTCGAATACCAGCTCGCGCCGGGGCAGCAACTGATCGTGGACACCGGCAACGTCGCCGGGTTCGAGCCCGGCGTGTCCATCGACATCCGGCAGGTGCCCGGCCTGAAAAACAAGCTGCTCGGCGGCGAGGGGCTGTTCCACACCACGCTGACCGGCCCCGGCAAGGTCTGGCTGCAGACCATGCCGATCGCCAGCGTGGCGGCCTCCATCCGCCCGTTCATCCCCACCGGCAACAACAGCTGACGCGCGACCGACCGGCGCTGCCGCAGAGCGAGATCCGTTCTGCGGCAGCGCCCTTTTTGCGTCAATCGAGGCGGATCTGCTGCTCGGGCAGGTCCTCGTCGGTCAGCAGCGCACCGATCGACGGGATCGCGCGGGCGCGATAGCGGCCATTGTCGGACAGCCCGGCCTGCTCCATGCGGCAGGCGCGCTCGACCGTGTGCTTGCCGCGCAGCACCATGACCTGCACGCCCTGCGTCGAGCGACTGACCTTGACATCCAGCATATTGGCGCGGAAGGTCAGCGCACGGCCGGCGGTCGAGAACAGCGTCAGCTCGTCGATCGGGTGGAAGAACGCCACCGCAGGCGATTTGGCCGAATAGGCGCCCGTCAGGCGGCGGCGGTTGGTCTTGGTCTCGAACGAGGCCAGCGAGAACCGCGCCGCCTTGCCGTTTTGGAAGGCGACGACCACGCTACCCGTGTAATCGCCGGGCAACAGCGCGTAGAGCGGCGTTTCGCCCTCCTCCATATCCAGCTTGGCGGCCAGATAGTCGCCCAGCACCGACGCCTTGCTGTCGTCGAAGTCGTACAGCCGCGCCTTATACGCCTGCTGCCGGTCGGTGAAGAAGATGATCTCGGCCTTGTTGGTCGCCTCGGCCTGCCAGACCACCGCATCGCCCTCCTTGAGCTTGTGATCTTGCGACATCCGCCACGACTGCGGCGTGATCTTTTTGAAATAGCCCTCGCGCGTCAGGAAGAGCAGCACGGGATAGTCCTCGATGTGATCCTCCTCGTCGAACACGGGCACGGCCTCGGCGGTCACGAGGCGCGTCCGCCGCGTCGTCGGGTATTTTTTGATGACCTGCTCGAGCTCCTTGACGATGATCGACCGGATCTTGGCGCGCGAGCCCACGATCGACTCCAGGCGGGCGATCTCCTTTTCGAGCGCGGCGGTCTCCTGCGTGCGCTTGAGGATATATTCCTTGTTGATGTTGCGCAGGCGGATGTCTGCGATGAACTCGGCCTGGAGCTGATCGATGCCAAAGCCGATCATCAGGTTGGGGATGACCTCGGCATCCTCCTCGGTCTCGCGGATGATGGCGATCGCCGCGTCGATGTCGAGCAGGATCTTTTGCAGGCCGTGCAGCAGATGCAGCTTTTCCTTTTTCTTGTTCAGCTCGAAGAACGTCCGGCGGCGCACACAGTCCGTGCGCCACGCCGTCCACTCGTCCAGCAGCTCACGCACGCCCAGCACGCGCGGCATCCCGCCGATCAGCACATTGAAGTTGCACGAAAAGCTGTCCATCAGCGGGGTCAGCTTCATCAGCCGCGCCATCAGCTTGTCCGGATCGGTGCCGCGCTTGAGATCGATCGCGATCTTGAGGCCGGACAGATCGGTCTCGTCGCGCACGTCTGCGACCTCGCGCACCTTGCCCGACTTGGCCAGCTCGGCGATCTTGTCGATGATCGCCTCGATCGTCGTCGTGTAGGGGATCTCGGTGATCTCGATCAGGTTTTCCTTTTTATGATACGTCCACTTGGCGCGCACCTTGAACGAGCCGCGGCCGCTCTCGTAGATCGCACGCATCTCGTCCTCGTCGTAAATCAGCTCGCCGCCGGTCGAAAAATCGGGCGCGGGCAGCGTCGTGAGCAGGTCGTGCGCCGGATCCTTGATGCAGGCGATCGCCGTGCGGCACACCTCGCCCAAGTCGAAGCCGCAAAAGTTGGACGCCATGCCGACCGCGATGCCCGTATTGGCCGACACGAGGATGTTGGGGAAGGTGGTCGGCAGCAGCGTCGGCTCCTTCATCGAGCCGTCGTAGTTGTCCACCAGATCGACCGCGTCCTCGTCGATGTCGCGGAACAGCTCGGCGCAGAACGCATCCAGCTTGGCTTCGGTGTAACGCGGCGCGGCATAGGCCATGTCGCGCGAATACACCTTGCCGAAGTTGCCCTTGCTATCGACGAACGGGGTCAGCAGCGCCTCGTTGCCGCGCGTCAGGCGCACCATCGTCTCATAGATCGCAGCGTCGCCGTGCGGGTTGAGCTTCATGGTCGCGCCGACGATGTTGGCCGACTTGGTGCGATTTCCGTTCAACAGCCCCATCTTGTACATGGTGTACAGCAGCTTGCGGTGGGACGGCTTGAAGCCGTCGATCTCCGGTATCGCGCGGGACACGATGACGCTCACCGCATAGGGCATATAGTTCTCGCGCAGCGTATCTGTGATGCGCTGATCGACCGAAGGGTGTTCTTTATATCGTTTTATCTCGGTTTTTTTTGCCATTCTGGCCCTCCGTTATCGTTTTATCGTGACGCGGCGCACCGCCCAGCAGCGTCCCGAACGGGAGACGGGACAGCACGCACGCGATCAGCAGGCCGCCGAACGCCGTCATCAGGTAGCTTTGCCACAGTTTGAGGTAGATCACCGGCTCACGCCGGATCGTCCACTCGTTCCACAGCCGCAGGACGAGCGGGTGAGACAGGTACAGCGCGAACGACAGGCGGCTGACCGCCCGCAGCGGGCGCGGCACGCCGCCCATCCGGCTGAACAGCGCCCACAGCAGCAGGAACAGCGCGAAGGTGTAGAGCGTCACGTCCGGCCGGAGCGAGAGCGCCCGCACCGCCGGTATACGCTTGGCCGTCCACAGCACGGCCGCAGCGTCCACGAGGCTCAGCCCCGCGCCGCAGCGCAGCGGCAGCACGCGCCCCCGCTCGATCTGGTGGCGCAGCACCGCCCCGCCGACGTAAAACACCAGCCACGGCACGAAGCACAGCGCGGGCGGCACCGGGAGCGGCGGCAGCGTCAGTCTGCCCATCGCCTGCGCGCACAGCGCGGCCTGCATGGCCAGACTGACCGCCGCGGCGGCCGCCAGCGTCCCCCACGGGCAGCGCCGCACCGCGCGTTGCAGCGGGTCGCTCAGCACGAGCAGCTGCACCAGCACGAAGATGTAATACAGGTGCATATACGCGCCGCCGGTCGCAAGATCACGCAGCGGCCGTGCGTGCGGCGTGCCGGCTGCTGCGTCGAGCAGCAGATAGACCAGCGACCAGAACAGATACGCGGGCACGATCCGCCGCAGCCGTCTGCCGACAGCGCGTACCCCCCCGTCTCCATTTGGCCGTTCTGCCTATCCGGCTGCGCGTGGCCAAAGCCCGAAAGCAGCAGGAACAGCGGCACCGCGTACCGCGCGAGCTGGTTGCAGACGATCGCGGTGCGCTCCACCCTGCCCGCCGACACGTGGATCAGCACGACGGCCAGCGCCGCGAGCGCCCGCATCCCGTCGAGCTGCGTGTATCGTTTCATCTCTGTCTCCCCCGCCCCTGTTGGATCACGAAATATCGGCCAAGTCGAGGTACTGCGCCCCGTGCTCGGCGATATACGCCTTGCGGCCAGCTAGATTGTCGCCCAGCAGCAGGTCGAACATCTCGTTCGTGGCCTTGGCGTCGTCCGGCGTGATGCGGATCAGGCGGCGGGTCTCGGGATCCATCGTCGTCTGCCACATCATATCGGCCTCGTTCTCGCCCAAGCCCTTGGAGCGCTGGATCTGCACCTTTTTGCCCGCCAGCTTTTGCAAGATCGCGGCCTTTTCGCCCTCATCGAAGGCGAAGTAGCTCTTATCCCGATAGGTGATCTCGTAGAGCGGCGACTCGGCGATATACACATAGCCCTGCTCGATCAGCGTCGGCACCAGCCGGTACAGCATGGTCAGGATCAACGTGCGGATCTGGAAGCCGTCCACGTCGGCATCGGTGCAGATGATGATGCGCCGCCAGCGCAGCGCGTCCAGATCGAAGGCCGACAGGTCGCGGCTGGTCTTGCTGCGCACCTCGACCCCGCAGCCCAGCACCTTGAGCAGGTCGGTGATGATGTCGTTTTTGAAGATCCGGTCATGATCGGCCTTGAGGCAGTTGAGGATCTTGCCGCGCACCGGCATGATCGCCTGGAACTCGCTGTCCCGCCCCTGCTTGACCGAGCCGAGCGCGGAATCGCCCTCGACGATATACAATTCGCGCCGCGTCACGTCCTTGGTGCGGCAATCGACGAACTTTTGCACGCGGTTGGCCAGATCGATGTTGCCGGACAGCTTCTTTTTGATGTTGAGCCGTGCCTTTTCGGCCTGTTCGCGGCTGCGCTTGTTGATGAGGATCTGCTCCGCGACCTTGTCCGCCTCGGTCTTGTTCTCGATGAAGTAGATCTCCAGCCCCTGCTTGAGGAAATCGGTCATCGCCTCTTGGATGAACTTGTTGGTGATCGCCTTTTTGGTCTGGTTCTCATACGAGGTCCGGGTGGAAAAGCAATTGGTCACGAGCACCAGACTGTCCATCACGTCTTGGAAGGTGACTTTGCTCTCCGAGCGGTTGTACTTGCCGTTTTGCTTGAGATAGGCGTCGATCGCCGACACGAACGCCGAGCGCACGGCCTTATCCGGCGCGCCGCCGTGCTCCAGCCACGACGAGTTGTGGTAATACTCGATCTGCGACACCGCAGACGAAAAGCAGAACGCGCACGACAGCTTGACCTTGTACTCCGGCTTGTCGGCGCGGTCGCGGCCGCGGCGCTCGCTCTCGAGGAACTGCACCGTCGTCAGCGGCGACTCGCCCGCCAGCTCGGTCACATAGTCCACGATGCCGTTCTGGTACAAAAATTCGCTCGTCTCGAACTTGTTGCCCGTCTGCACGCGGAGCACGAACTTGACGTGGCTGTTGACCACCGCCTGCCGCTTGAGCGTGTCCTCGAAATAGGCGACCGGGATCGCGATGTCGGTGAACACCTCGAGATCGGGCTTCCAGCGGATCGTGGTGCCGGTCTTTTTGGACTTGGACGGCTGCTTGATGAAGCCCTCCTTGGTGCCGGTCTTGTTTTCGCCCTTTTCAAAATGCAGGGCATAGCTGAAGCCGTCGCGCACGACGGTCACATCCATATATTCCGCGGCATACTGGGTCGCACAGGTGCCCAGACCGTTCAGACCGAGCGAGAACTCATAGTTTTCCCCGGTGTCGTTGCGATATTTGCCGCCCGCGTACAGCTCGCAAAACACCAGCTCCCAGTTATAGCGCTGCTCGTGCTCGTTCCACTCGACCGGGATCCCGCGCCCGTGGTCGGACACCTCGATCGAGCCATCCGCATAGCGGGTGGTGACGATCTCGCTGCCGTAGCCCTCACGCGCCTCGTCGATCGAGTTGGACAGGATCTCGAACACCGCGTGCTCGCAGCCCTCCAGCCCGTCCGACCCGAAGATCACGCCCGGGCGCTTGCGCACACGATCCGCGCCCTTGAGCGCCGAGATGCTTTCATTGCCGTATGACGGTTTCGTTTTGCTCATAGCTCTTTTTACTCCTGTTTCTTGTCTCACGACATTCCATAACTTATATAGTATACGCTTTTTTCGCGCTCTTTTCAATCTTTTCCTGCGTTTCGCCCCGCGCGAACGCGCAAAAAGGGCGCTCCCCTGCCGCCTTGCCGCCGCTTTTCTGCCCCACGCGCACGAAAAACGCGCCCTGCTGCCGCAGGACGCGCTGCTCTATGGGAAAAGGCGCTGTCGCCTTTCGTCGTTAGACTGTCCGGGAGCCTGCGCGGTATTCCGTCCCACAGGGCCGAACAGATTTGGCGCCGCCTCGCGAGAGGCGGACGGGAAGGGGGCTCGCCCCTGTCACCTCTCTAGCATACTGCATCGATGTGTCCAAAGTTTGACGGATCGATGAAGCGATCGTAAATTATTTTTCCGCCGCGCATGAAAAAAGAGCAGACGCGATAGCATCTGCTCTTTTGGGAGTCTGTCCTTAGCGGAACTTTTTCTTCTTCGCGCGTGCGGCCTCAGACTTCTTGCGGCGCTTGACGCTCGGGCTTTCATAATGCTCACGCTTGCGGAGCTCGGAAAGCGTACCCGCCTTGGCACACGAGCGCTTGAAGCGGCGCAGCGCGCTATCAATAGACTCGTTCTCTTTGATGCGGATCTCCGACACAGTTTTCCCTCCCTCCGCGCGTCCCCTCTGGGGATCGCTTTGCACGGCTCATCGTGCTCTCGCACACAAAACCGTAAGAATATTATATCTGTTTTTGCGCTCTATGTCAACAGCAAACTTCATCGCACGACCAGATTGACGATCTTGCCCGGCCGGACGATCTGCTTGACCATCTCCTTGCCCGCCACAGCGGCGCGCACGCGCTCCTCCGCGAGGGCGGCATCGATGGCGGTCTGCTCGTCGCAATCCACCGGCAGGCGCACCGTGCCCTTGAGCTTGCCGTTGACCTGCACGGCGACCTCGACCGTGTCCTCGACCGTCTTGGCCTCGTCATAGACCGGCCACGGCGCGACCGAGAGCAGGCCCTCGCCGCCCATCTGCTGCCACAGCTCCTCGGTGATATGCGGCGCGAAGGGGTTGAGCAGCGTCAGCAGCGTCATATACTCGGCCTTGTTGACGCCCTTATCGTAGAACGCATTGAGCATGGTCATCAGCGCCGCGATGGCGGTGTTGGCCTTGAGGTTGTCCGCGTCCTCGCCGACCTTTTTGATCGTGCGGTTGACGAGCACCTCGTGCTGCGCGGAATAGTGGTCGCCCGGCTGCACCTGATCGGCCAGGCTCCACACGCGCTCGAGGAAGCGGCGGCAGCCCTTGATGGACTTCGGGCTCCACGGCGCGGCCTTCTCGAAGTCGCCGATGAACATCTCATACAGGCGCATGGTGTCCGCGCCGTAGGTCTCGACGATGTCATCCGGGTTGACGACGTTGCCGCGGCTCTTGGACATCTTTTCGCCGTTCTCGCCCAGGATCATGCCGTGGCTGGTGCGCTTGGCATAGGGCTCCTTGGTCGGCACCACGCCGATGTCATAGAGGAACTTGTGCCAGAAGCGGCTGTACAGCAGGTGGAGCGTGGTGTGCTCCATGCCGCCGTTGTACCAATCGATCGGCGACCAGTAGGCCAGCGCCTCCTTGGAGGCCAGCGCCTGCTCGTTGTGCGGATCCATATAGCGCAGGAAATACCACGACGAGCCCGCCCACTGGGGCATGGTGTCCGTCTCGCGCTTGGCGGGGCCGCCGCAGCACGGGCAGGTGGTCTCGACCCAGTCGGTCATCTTGGCGAGCGGCGACTCGCCGTTCTCGGTCGGCTCATAGCTCTCCACCTCGGGCAGCGTGAGCGGCAGCTGCTCCTCGGGCAGCGGCACATAGCCGCACTTGTCGCAGTGCACGATCGGGATCGGCTCGCCCCAGTAGCGCTGGCGGGAGAACACCCAGTCGCGCAGCTTATACTGCACCTTGGCGTGGCCGATGCCCTTGTCCTCCAGCCATGCGATCATGGCCGGGATCGCCTCCTTGACCGTCTTGCCGTTGAGGAAGTCGGAATTGACCAGGATGCCCGTCTCGTCCTTGGCGGTGAAGGCCGCCTGCTGCACGTCCTCGCCGCCGGACACGACCTCGATGATCGCGCAGCCGAATTTTTTGGCGAACGCCCAGTCGCGGTCGTCATGCGCGGGCACGGCCATGATCGCGCCCGTGCCATAGCCCATCAGCACGTAATCGGACACGAAGATCGGGATCTCGCGGCCGTTGACCGGGTTGATCGCGGCCACGCCCTTGAGCTCGACGCCGGTCTTGTCCTTGTTGAGCTCGGTGCGCTCGAGGTCGGACTTGTGCGCCGCCTCCTCGCGGTAGGCGCGCACGGCCTCGATGTTCGCCAGCCTATCCGCCCACTTCTCGACCGCCGGATGCTCGGGCGAGATGACCATATAGGTCGCGCCGAACAGCGTATCCGGGCGGGTGGTGTACACGGTCAGCGCATCGCCCGCGGTGGTCTGGAAGTCCAGCTCGGCGCCGGTCGAGCGGCCGATCCAGTTGCGTTGCTGCACCTTGACGCGCTCGACGAAGTCCACCTCATCCAGATCGTCGATCAGGCGCTGCGCATACTTCGTGATCGCCAGCATCCACTGGCTCTTGGTCTTGTGCACGACCTCGCTGCCGCAGCGCTCGCACACGCCGTTGACGACCTCCTCGTTGGCCAGCACGCACTTGCACGAGGTGCACCAGTTGACGCTCATCTCCTTTTTGTAGGCCAGCCCCTTCTTGAAGAGCTGGAGGAAGATCCACTGCGTCCACTTATAGTAGCTCGGGTCGGTGGTGTTGATCTCACGCGACCAATCGAACGACAGGCCGAGCGACTTGAGCTGCCCCTTGAAGCGGGCGACGTTCTTTTTGGTCACCTCGGCCGGATGGACGTGGTTCTTGATGGCGAAATTCTCGGTCGGCAGGCCAAAGGCGTCCCAACCCATCGGATACAGCACATTATAGCCCTGCATCCGCTTTTTCCGCGCGACGATGTCCAGCGCGGTATACGAGCGCGGATGGCCGACGTGCAGCCCCTGGCCGGACGGATACGGGAACTCGACCAGCGCATAGAATTTCTCCTTTTCGCTGCCGTTCTCGGCCTCGAAGCAATGCGCCTCGTCCCAGATGTCCTGCCACTTCTTTTCCACTTGCTTATGATCGTACTTCAACAGAGTCTCCCCCTAAAGTGAGTTATCGATTTGGTATACACGGACGCGGCGGACACGCTCTTGCGCCCGCCGCATCTGTTATCATCCTTCCAGACCGAGGTCGGCCAGCGGGACGGGCGTGCCGTCCTTCCACAGGTTCTCCAGATCGTAGAACTTGCGCGCCTCGGGCATGAAGATATGCACGACCACGCAGCCGTAGTCCAGCAGCATCCACTGGGCGGACTCATAGCCCTCCGTGTGGTGCACCAATGTCTCATGATCGTATTTGAGCCGCCACTCCACGTTGTCGGCCAGTGCCTTGACCTGCGTGCTCGAGGTCGCGGAGCAGATCACGAAATACTCCGTCAGCTCGGTCAGGCGTTCCACCTGCAACACCTGCACGTCCAGTCCCTTTTTCTCCTGCAATGCCTCACAGATCGCTTTTACTGTCTGCTGTGCCGTCAAATCGCACACTCCTTTGATCGTTTTTTCTATGCCTCGGGATCGATCGCGCTGTCGCCGCCCGATCCACTGTCTATCGGTACGCTGCCGCCGTCGTCGCCGCTGTCGCCGCCGATGCCTTCGCCGCCGATGTCCGCGCCGCCGTCGATGGGCGCGTCGCTCCAGCTATCGCCGCCGCCGATGCCCTCGCCGCCGGTCTCCTCGCCGCCAAAGCCGCCGTC
>JAUNJI010000035.1 GCA_030533295.1 Eubacteriales bacterium | reverse complement strand
GCAGCGTGGTCGATTTGCCGCAGCCCGACGGGCCGACCAGCACGATGAATTCCTTATCCGCGATCGCCAAGTTGAAGTCATCGACCGCCAGCACGCCTTCCTCGGTCACTTGCAGCGTGGTCTTAGCCTCTTTGGCGTCTTTTTTCTTCTTTTTGGTCTGCTGATGGGGGTATACCTTTTTGACGTTTTTCAAAATGACATCAGCCATGGGGCTCTCCTCCTCGATTCGTTCAGTCCGCTGCGCGATAGTGCGCCTCGATCGCGCCCGCGCCGCCCACGGTGAAAACGAGCGCGTGATGCGGGGGCGTGTCGAGATCGGGCAGATCGGGACAGTCGGAAAAATACAGCGCCGCGCCGTATGCGCCCAGCAGGCGCAGCGTGTCCGGGTGGGCGCTTTGGTAGCGGCGGTCGCTCGACGCGCAGCACACGACGGCCGACGGCCGCACGGCCTCGACGAGCGTCCGGTCTGCCCCATCGCGCTGGCCGTGGTGGCCGACCTTGAACAGGTCGGCGCGCAGCTCGCCCGCCGGGATGCCCTGATAGCCGGCGGCGCTGGTGTCGCCGGGCAGCAGGATCCGCGTGCCGCGATAGTCCAGCCGCACGATCAGGCTGTGGTCGTTCATGCGGGCGTCGAGCGCGGACAGGGCACGCAAAAAATCGTCCGACTGACGCTGGGCATAGACCGCCGCGAGCTGCTGCGCCAGCGCCGCGCCCGACAGCATACTGGGCGCGAGCACCTGCACGTCCAGCCCGGGGCAAAGCACGATCCGCACGCCCGCGTGCAAGGCGCGGATCGTGCCGCCCTGCGCCTCGACCAGCGCACACAGCGTGCGGTGGTCGTTGAGCGCCCGCAGGAACTTGCTCTGCGAAGCGTTCTGCGCGACCTCGACAGCCAGCGGCTGTCGGCCGCGGAAAAAGGTGGGCGGCAGCGTCTGCCACAGCATGGACGGCGGCCACCGCCGCGCGGCGCGCAGCAGGCCGCAGATGTGATCCTCATGTGTGTGCGTGCTGATCATCAGATCGAGCCGCGTCAGCCCGCAGGCCGCCAGATAGTCCGTGATGGGGATCCGGCCGGAGGCGCGAAAGGCGAACTCGTCCGCCTCGGCGCTGCCGCCGTCGATGAGCGCGGTGAACACGCCGTCGGGACGGGACGGGTCGGGACATTCGAGCAGCATCGCCTCGCCATAGCCCACATTGACGAACGTCAGCTTCATCTGTCGTTCCATAGGCGTCACTTCATGGCACGCTTGATATAGAAGCTCGACAGGATCAGCACCAGCAGGGTCATGACGATCGCACCGGCGCTACCGAAGCCGAATTTCAAGCTTTTGATGCCGTTGTTATACAGGAATTGGGTGATGGTCGAGGTCGTGCCGGCAGGACCGCCGCCGGTCAGGATGTTGACCTTCTCGAACAGGCGGAAGGTGTCGATCGTGCGCAGCAGGGCGCACAGCGCCAGACCATTCTTGATGTTGGGCAGGGTGATGCGGAAAAATTGCACGATCACGCCCGCGCCGTCGATGCGAGCGGCCTCATACTGGGTCTCGGGCACCGACTGGAGCGACGCATAGAGCAGCAAAAACACGAAGGGGACGTTTTGCCACACGTCGATCAGCAGCACGGTGCCGAAGGCGGTCTTGGTGTCCATGAACCAGTTGAACACCGGCAGCCCCAGCCCCTCCAGCATCTGGTTGAGGATGCCGTAGTTGGACGAGAGCATCATCCGCCAGCCCAGCGCCACCGTGACGGCCGGCAGCAGATACGGCAGCAGCACCAGCGTGCGCATGACCTTCTGCCCCCGGTGCAGGCTGTTGATGAAAACGGCCAGCAGCAGGCCGAGCACCATCTCGAACGTCACCGCGAGCAGGGTGAACTTGATCGTGTTGAGCACGGCCTGCCGGAAATAGGTGTTCCGGAACAGGTCGATGTAGTTCTTCAGCCAGATGAACTGGGCAGCATCGGTGCCCTTGAGATACTGATAATCGGTAAAGCTATAAATGAGGGTATAGAGCAGGGGATAGGACGTCAGGACGAGCATCACCAGCAGCGTCGGCGCGATCATCAGGCGCGGGAAGGCGCGGTCGCCCAGCTGGGGCAGCCTCGTCCGTTCACCCTGTAATGCAGTTCGCTTCATAGGTCAGCCTCACGATCTTTCGGTCGAGCTCGGTCTTGCCAGCTCGATCTCTCAAACTTGGGTCTTACAGATCGACCCCCGGGATCGGGCGCAGCACGCCGCGCCCGATCCGGAGGTCTCTCGTTCGTTCAAAGCAAAGGGGGTCGTCCTGCGGCTCAGGCCATCAGCTCGTCGAGCGCGCGCTGCGCATCGGCCAGACCCTGATCCATCGACTTGACGCCCTGGATCACGGAATCCATCTCGGTGCCCAGGATGTTGGTGAACTCCGCCCACTCCTCGATGACAGGACGGTACACGCCGCTCTCGAGCGCGCCGCAAACGGTCTCCAGATGGGGATACTTGGCCAGCACGCCCTCGTCGAGCAGGCAGCTATACCGGCAGGGCACGCCGCCCGCGTCGATGGTGCTCAGCTGCACCTCGGGATCCATCAGGTACTTGAGCAGCTCGACGGCCAGCTCCTTGTTGGGGCTGTTCTCGCACACGCCGATCGTCCACACGCCGTACATCGAGGTGTTCTTGGCGGTGTCGTTGTCGTCCAGCTTGGTGGGGATCACGGTGTAGTTGGCCGCCGAATCAGCCGCCGGCACATACCAGCCCGGCCAGCCCTGACCGAGCGCCGCCTCGCCGCTGTCGATCGCCGCGACGATGTCGTCCTTGTCCATGGTGTCGCCCAGCTTATAGAGCTCGATGTAGTTCTCGAACGCCGCCTTGAACGCGGGCGTATCGACCGTGGGTTTATTGTTTTCGTCCACGACCCAGCCGCCATAGGCCAGCAGGTGCGGGATGAAGTCGGAGACGATGTTATCGCCCGAGCCGCCGCGCACGAGGAAGCCCTTCTTGCCGGCCGCGTTGGTCTTTTGGGCGATGTCCTTGAGGTCAGCGAAGGTGTCGATGTCCTCGGGCGCATAGCCCGCGTCCGCGATCAGCTGCTTGTTGTACAGCATGACGGTCACGTTGCCGAAATAGGGCGCCAGATAGATGTCGTCGCCCACCATGCAGATGTCGGTGGTGGCCGGGATGATGTCCTCATCGAAGCTGTATCCCAGCTCGCTCAGGTCGGCCAGCACGCCGTTGGCGGTGAACTCCGCCATCCACGAGCCGTCCACCATGCACAGGTCGTACTCGCCCTGCGGGTTGGGGGCGTTGAGCGCGATCTTGCTGTGCAGATCGTCGAAGCTCAGGTCGAGCACCTCGCACTTGACGTTGTGCTCGGCCTCGAACGCCGGCAGACAGCCCTTGATGACATCGCCATAAGTGCCGCCGCGCAGGATCAGCGTCATCTTGGTCGGCTCGGCGCCGCCCGCCGGGTCGGCCGCGTCGCTCTGCGGCGCGTCGCCCCCGCCGCTGTTGCCGCAGGCCGCCAGCGACAGCGACATCGTCAATGCCAGGATCGATGCAAACAATCGTTTCATTTCAGTTCCTCCTTATCCATCGTGTCATGATCGATCGCGTTGGGTCTATTCCTTGACAGCGCCACTCGACAAACCGGAGATCAAGTAGTTCTGTGCAAAGATCACGAATAGGGTGATGGGGATCACCGAGATCACGCCGCCTGCCGCCACCAGACCGAAGTTGGTCAGGTTGTCCTCGGTGTTGAGCACCGCGAGCGCCAGGGGCACGGTATAGTTGCTGGGGGATTGGACGAAGATGATGCTGTACGTATACTCGTTCCACGCATACATGAAGGACAGCATGGCGATCGCCGCGATGCCGGGCGCGACCAGCGGCAGCACGATCTTGCGGAAGAGCTGCCACTCCGAAGCGCCGTCGATCTGCGCGGATTCCTCGATGTCCTCGGGCAGATCTTGGAAAAAGCTGATCATGAACCAGATGATCAGCGGGATGTTGATCAGGATGCAGGCGAGCACCACCGGCATCTTGGAGTACAGGATGCCCAGCTTGGAAAACATGGTGTACAGCGGGATGGTGAACGCCACCGGCGGCAGCACGCGCACCAGCAAGATCCAATAGGTCAGCGGCTGCTTGACCCGGAGCCGGAACCGCCTGCGGGCGATGATGTAGGCCGCGCACAGGCCGATCACCAGCGAAAGCGCGGTCGAGATCAGCGTCGTCTGCAAGCTGTTGACGATCGCCGTGCCAAAGCCCTTGTCGCGGAACAGCTGTGCGAAATGCTCCCACGTCAGCGACGCCGGGATGATCGAGATGTGTCCGGCGATCTCGCTGGTCGGGCGGATCGACATCGCGGCCAGCCAGTAGATCGGGAACAGCGTGATCAGCAGCAGCACCGCGCAGCCCACCGCCTTGCAGACCGTGCCGATCCTCTTTTTGTGCTTCATCGTACCTCCTCCTTTTCCGGTGAAAAGACCGCAGTCGTATCCCGTATCGCCTTCCTTCCACCTCCAGACCGGCAGACCTCGACGAGATCTGCATGGAAAACACCGGCGCGTCAGCTCGAGCGCCGCACGTGCAGCGACACCGGCACGACCGTCAGCCGCGGAACGTCCTGCTCCCCTCGGAGCAGCGCGGTCATGCGCTCCATGCACAGCTCGCCCATCCGGCGGCAGTCCACGTGCACCGAGGTCAGCTCGGGCTCGAGCAGCGTGCAGACCGATGAATCGTCGAACCCGACCACGGCCAGCTCGTCGGGCAGCGCCGCGCCCAACCGCCGCGCCGCCTTGATCACGCCCGCCGCGAGCACATCGTTGAACGCGAACACCGCGTGCGGGCGATCCGGCCGACTGAGCAGCTGCGCAGCGGCCTGCGTGGCGCTCTCCACGTCGCGGTCGCACATCAGGATGTCGCCCTCGCCCAGCGTCAGCCCCAGCTCCTTGACCGTGGCCAAAAAGGCATCGTAGCGCTCGCTGGTGATATACGAGGAAAACCGTCCGGCCAGCATAGCGATCCGCCGGTGGCCGCGGGCGTGCAGATGGACGAGCGCCTGCCGCACGCCGTCCCGGTCGTCCGCCACGACGCAGGGCAGGTCGAAGCCGGGCGCGACGTGGTTGACCAGCACGACGCGGACGTTTTGCCGCTGCAACTCGGCGATCAGATCGGGCTGTGCGTCCCCGGCGAGGATCGCGCCCTCGATCTGCTTGCTCTGCGCCTCGCGCTGGCGATCCTCGGCGGTCGAGACCAGCAGCTGATAGTCCATGCTGTTGACGCAGCGCATGACGCCCTCGCAGATCCCGGCGTAGAACTCGTCGAGGATGGTCGCGCCCTTTTTGCAGATGATGAAGGCCAGCTTGTCCGTGCGCTGCCGCGCCATCGCCCGCGCGATCGCGCTGGGCTGGTAATCGAGCGCGGCGGCCGCCTCATAGACCCGGCGGCGCGTGCCCTCCCGGACACGGGCGGGGTCGGAAAAGGTGCGGGAGACCGTGGCCGTCGATACGCCGGACAGCCGGGACACGTCGTAGATCGTCGGATGGCGCATACCGTCCCCTCTCCCCTCCTTTGGATGAAAGCACTTACATCGCCTGCCGTGATGCAGGTCGTTCGTTTCGCCTTTAGGATACCATCCGCGCCGCGAGAACGCAAGTGATTTTGCGTATTTTTTACATAAGTTTTTGAATTATCGCACGATATTTGGGCAAAATGTATAGTTTTCATCAGATCGCTCTGTGCAGGCGGCCAACGTCATGCAGAACGCCTTTTCCGATACGCGCATCCGCCTTTGGATAAAATGTAAGCGCTTTCCGATCCGCCGACCGCCGCCTTCGTGCGCCATCGCGCAACGAAAAGGCACCCGCTCCCGGTCTCGCGGAAGCGGATGCCTTGATGGATCTTGGGTCGTGTGGTGGGGGCAGCGCCCCTCCCCTCACCAGCTGAAAAACGGGAACGGGAACGGGCTATAATAGCGGTAGCCGCCGTTCTGGCTGCTTTGCTCGTTCTGTGCGGCCGGGTCGTCGCCTTCCAGATCGTGCGCGTCCATCAGCGTGACCGTGACGTTGATGAGCTTGCGGGAGGACAGCCGATAGACGGTCAGCGTGATCTTATCGCCCGCCTTTTTGCCGTCCTTGATGCTGTTGACATCGTCCATGGTCGGCGTGGGCGTGCCATCGACGGCGGTGATCACGTCACCGACCTGCAAGCCCTCGTCGCCCGCCTTGGCGCGCGAGTCGATCGAGTGGATCTGCACACCGGCGATCTCGCCATCGACCGATTCCACGTCCTTGCCGCTGATGCCGATGGCCGGGCGGCCGGTCACGTAGCCGGTCTCGATCAGCGCGTCGATGATGTCCTTGGCCGTGCTGACCGGGATCGCGAAGCCCATGCCCTCGATCGTCGTCGCGTTGTACATATTGCTGGACAGCTTGGCCGACGTGATGCCGACCACCTGCCCGAACTTGTTGATGAGCGCACCGCCCGAGTTGCCGGGGTTGATCGAAGCATCGGTCTGGATCAGCGTCATGACGCGGTCGTTGATCGTCACATCGCGGTTGATCGCCGAGATGCGGCCGCCCGTGATCGTGTTGGCGAACTGCACGCCGCCCGGCGAGCCGATCGCATAGGCATATTCGCCCGGCTGGAGGGCGTCCGAGTCACCGAATTCGGCGGCGACCAGCTCTGTCGTCGGCTCCACCTTGATGACCGCCAGATCGGTCTGCTCGTCGGTGCCGATGATCGTCGCCTCCATGCGCGTGCCGTCGCTCAGCTGCACCGTGACCTGCACCGCGTCCTCGACCACGTGCTGGTTGGTGATGATATAGCCGTCCGCGCTCATGATGACGCCCGAGCCGCTGCCCATGCCGCGCTCGGTGCTCGACAGCACCGACACGATCGACGGACTGACCTTTTTGTAGATCTCCTCGCCCGCCAGACCGTTGACCACGTCATAGTGGTCGGCATCGTAGTCGGGCAAGGCCGCGATCTGCATGGTCGGCGTATCGCCGGGCTGCGCCGCGCCCGGCTGCGCGTCGTCCCGGAAGGCCAACTGGCCGACCACCGCGCCGCCTGCGAACAGCAGGCACGCCGCCGCGACGCTGCACAGGCCGATCGCGACCGCCTTGCCGCGCTTTTTCTTGCGCGGGGGCTGGGGCGCGCCGCCCTCCGGCGGCGGATAGCTGCCCTGCGGCGGCTGATATCCCGGCTGCCGGGGCTCTGCCTGCGGCGGCGTCTGATAGGCCGGATGCTGCACCGGCGTTTGATAGGGCGTGCGCGGCTCCTCGGCGGCGGGCTGCTGCCCGTAGGCAGGCTGCTCGGCGGCCGACTGCTGCGGCGGGGTATGCGGATCGTCGTTTTGCGACGGCGTAGGATCGTATTTGAAATCGTCCATGCTCAAAGACCTCCTCATCGTTTCGATGTACCCATTGTACCCCGCTATTGTGGCGTTTTATTGAAAACAATATGAACAGTTTTTTAACGACCCGCCGCGTCCGCGTCCGCGATCGGCTCGATCGACAGCACCTGCGCCCGCCCGTCGGCGACCGTGAAGCGCACCTCGTGCCCGGCGAAGGCGAAGCCGTATACCCGCCCCGCATCGTCCTGATAGCCCGGCCGCGGATCCTGCGCGAGCACGTCGCACAGCACGCCTCGTCGGTCGGCGGGCAGGCGCTCGAGCAGCGCGGGCGGGCAGTCCACCGCCAGCGTGCGGCCGAGCACCTGCTGGGCGAAGCCGCCCGTGGCCGCCGGATGCGCGTCGGTATAGGCGAGATAGGGCTTGATGTCGAGGATCGGCGTGCCGTCCATCAGGTCGGCCCCGACGACGTGCAGCACCGGTCCCACGGCCGTGCCGTGCTCGACGCGCACCAGCCGCACCGAGGACAGCCCGATCGCGTTCGGCCGGAATGGCGAGCGCGTCGCGAACACGCCCTGCCGCCGGTCGCCGCCCAGCTTGGGCGGCCGCACGGTGGGCGACCAGCCCTCCCGCACCGCTGCGGAAAAATGCCACAGCAGCCACAGATGGGAAAAGCCCTCGATCCCGCGCAGCGCGTCCACGTTGCGGTAGGGCGGCTCGAACACGATCTGCGCGGGCGCGTCCGCCAGCCCGCTCTGGCGCGGGATGCCGAATTTGGTGGGGAAATCGCTCCGGATCTTGGCGATGACGTGCATGGGGATGGTCTGGGACATGGGCGGTGCTCCTCCTCGTTGGTCTGGGGGCGTGCAGGACGCGGCGCGGCCTGTGCCTGTCCCTTAGTATAGCACAGCCGACGCGGCTTTTACAAATCGTTAATGCTTTTTTGGCGGGATAGCGGTATAATGATACTATCCTATCGGAAAGTGGGGATCCATATGCCCAAAAAAATACTGATCGTAGAAGATGAGGCCAACATCCGCGAGCTGCTCCGCCTGTATCTGGAGCGCGAGAGCTATGTCGTGCTCGAGGCCGAGAACGGCGTCGAGGGGATCAAACTGTGGAAGAGCGAAAAGCCCGATATGCTGCTGCTCGACGTGATGATGCCCGTCATGGACGGCTGGGCGGTCTGCCGCGAGATCCGCGCCGAGAGCGACGTGCCGATCATCATGCTGACCGCCAAGGGCGAGACCGCCGACCGCGTCTCCGGGCTGGAGATGGGCGCGGACGATTACATCGTCAAGCCCCTCGAGATGCCCGAGGTGATCGCGCGGGTGCGGGCGGTGTTCCGCCGCATGGCGCCGGACGACGTGCCGGAAAAGCTGTCCTTCGACGGGCTGGTGATCGACAAGCAGGCTTACGATCTGGTGATCCACGGCAAGCGCGTGGACGCCCCGCCCAAGGAGATCGAGCTGCTGTACTATCTGGCCTCCAGCCCCGATCGCGTGTTCACCCGCGCCCAGCTGCTCGACGACGTGTGGGGCTTCGACTACTTCGGCGACACCCGCACGGTCGATGTGCACGTCAAGCGCCTGCGCGAAAAGCTGGAGGGCGTTTCGGATAAATGGGAGCTCAAAACGGTCTGGGGCGTGGGGTATAAGTTCGAGACCAAGGAGTGACCATGAGCAAGCACAGCTTTTTCTTCAAGAACTATGTCCCCCACCTGATCCTGATCGTATGCGCGTTCACGATCGCGGGCGGCGCGTTCTTCTATCAGATGAGCCACTATGCGCTGACCGCCAAGCAGGCCGAGCTGCGCACGACCGTGCACAACCTCGCCGAGCAGACCAAGCTGATGCTGGGCTCGGATTCCGCGATCATCCGCGAGATCTACCTGCTCTCGCTCGGCCGCGTCGCGCAGGAGGACGCGGTCGCCATCTATGTGACCGACGCCGCGGGCGCGGTCGAGGTGCTCGCCCAGCCCAACGGGCAGGTCGCCTCGATCGCGGGCTATCAGATCCCGTCCCACGTGGCGTGGCAGGTGCGCACGACCGGCAGCTATGCCGATGTCGGCCAGCTCGGCGTGGTCAGCGACCGCTCGAGCTACACCGTGGGCACGGGCGTGACCGACGACACTGGCGAGGTCGTCTCGATGGTGTTCGTGTTCACGCAGGACGCGGATGCCGCCGATATGGTGCGCCATTCGACCCAGATGCTCGTGTTGATCCTGCTGGTGACGCTGGCGACGCTGCTGATCTTGTCGTTCATCATCTCGCAGCACGTGACCCGGCCGCTCAAGAACATGGCGAGCGCGGCCAGAGCCTTCGCCTCGGGCGATTTTTCCGTGCGCGTGCCCGAGGACAACCACTGCTATGAGATCGACGAGCTGGCCGTTTCCTTCAACAACATGGCACGCGACCTCGACCAGCTCGAGGAGCTGACGCGCGGCTTCATCTCCAACGTCAGCCATGAGTTCAAGACCCCGATGACCACGATCGGCGGCTTCGTCGATGGCATGATCGACGGCACGATCCCGCCCGAGCAGCGGGACAAATACCTGCACATCATCGCCGAGGAGACGCGCCGCCTGTCCCGCATGGTGGGGCGGATGCTGGACACCGCCAAGATCCAGTCGGGCGAGCTGATCATCAACCCCGCGCCGCTCGATTTTTCCGAGATGACCACCCGGATCTTGCTCTCCTTCGAGCAGAAGATCGAGCAAAAGCACCTGTCGGTCGCCTGCGACGTGGGCGAGCGCCTGATGGTCATGGGCGATGTCGATCACCTGTACCGCGCGGTGTACAACCTGACCGATAACGCGGTCAAGTTCATCGACGAGGGCGGGCGGCTGTGCCTGCGCGCCCATGCCGAGGGCGGTTTTTGCGCCTTTTCGATCAGCAACACCGGCAAGGGCATCTCGGACGAGGAGCTGCCGCACGTGTTCGAGCGCTTTTACAAGGCCGACCGCTCGCGCTCGCTGGACAAGACCGGCGCGGGGCTGGGGCTGTATATCGTCAAGAACATCGTCAACCTGCATGGCGGCGAGATCGCCGTGCGCTCGGACGACGGCGAGACCGAGTTCTCCCTCACCCTGCCGCTCGCGCCCGCGCAGCTGACCGGCAAGCCGGGCGACTGAGCCCGCCGCGCTCGTCAAAACTGTCAATACCCAGCAAAATAGCGCCCCATCCCGATCAGATCGGGATGGGGCGCTCGGCGTTCGGCCTGTCGCGTTGGATCTTAGAAATGCGTGGGCGTGATCGCCTCGAAATCGGCCAGCTTGCCGTCGTTCATGAAGCAGTCGATGATCTGCTTGCCCAGCGGATCGAGCTCGGGCGTATCGAACTGCTGCAGCTCCTTGCGGAAGAAGTCGGTCAAGATCTTGGCGCCGGCGTCATAGCCGTCGTTGCCCATGCGATCTTGCGTGTTGGTGCGCAGGAACTTGGAGCGGATCGGCTGACCGTCGATCTTCATGTCCTTGAGCGCGTAGCCCAGCAGCGGGCACCGCGCCGGTTCGAGGTGCTCCGGCCGGATATGGCCGCCGCGCCGCGCCAAGAACTCGCGGGAGATCCACTCGGCCGCGAAACCGACACGATAAACGCCGATATGCTGGTTGGGGATCAGCACATAGCGGGTGTTCGGGCAGTCCACGATCTGCCGGAGCAGCAGGTTGGCCTGCTTGACGCGCTTGCCGGTCGCGAACGGCCAATAGGAGCCCACGCCCTCGCTCTTGAGCTCGCCGCCGCCCACGATGGACGGGTTCTTGAAGCCGCGGGGCGCGACCAGCCGCCACAGCCACGCCAGCGCCGGCGGGATGATGTGCAGCATACCCATGATGCCGTAGTTGGGCTCCTCGCGGGTCGAGGGGGGCATCCGCACGCCGAACGAGCGGATATCGACCTCGACCGGCTCCTTGACGATGTGGGGCACCTTGTCGCGCGGCACGATGGCGCGCGGGTTGGGGCAGGGCTGGCCGTTGGAGTCCATCGTGTGCTCCCAGATCAGGCAGGTCGCGCCGCGATGCGCTTCCATGTTGAAAAAGCAGAGCGGCTCGTCCGGCTCGGTGCAGATGCGCTCGTAGACCGGGTCGCAGCCGTAATGCGTCACGCCGTCCATGCGCAGGAACCAGCCATCCTCGCCGTCCACCAGCGCCAGCTTGCCGCTGCCGGTCTGGAGCGAGGGATAGCAGGTCGCCATATCGTCGCACACGGGCTCGATGCTGCACGTGTCGCCCATGCGCAGCAGCGTGGGCTCGTTGGTCAGGGTGTTGACCGAAAGCAGCACGTTGCCATCCGGCATCCGGGCGACATCCTGGAGCATCTCGCTCTTGCCGCCGCCCGACGCGCCTTCGTGCATGATGACCGTCTCGTTCTCATACGGGGTGACGACGCGCCCGCAGGAGGCGTGCGCCGTGACCCAGCCCTCCTTCTCGCCGATGTCGAGCAGGATGGAGTACACGCCCTTTTTGGCGGACGGACCGGGATACAGGTTGTAGGAGAACACCTCGTGGCAGCTCTCCTTGCGGTTGTGCACGCACACCTGTCGGCCGCCGAAGTGGGAATGGCGGAACGGCGGCGCGACGTAGATATAGGCGCGGGGGGTATAGCCCTCGCACTCCTCGGCCGAGATGAAGCCCTGCAAATGCGCCAGCGCGAACGCGAAGAACGCGGCGTTCTTCGGGCAGATCAGCATCGAGCCGTAGCCATACTGGTTGCCGCCCGAATTGAAAGGCATGAAGATCAGCTCCTGCTCCTTGAACCAGGCCATGGTCTCCTTGCGCAGATCGTCGAAGGGATAACCGTAAACATCCTGGAACCGGGGCTTGTCGGTCGGTCCATCGTCCGCGATGCGCATACAGTCGGGATCGCGGCGACGCATATAATCCTCCACATAGTTGACGGCCGCGCCGTTCTTGCAGCGCGTGACATCGCACTCCTTGACCGGCCCGATGCCCGGCACATCATAAACGACATTGAAGCGACGGTCGCCGCCAAAGCACATCTCATACAGCTCGGCTTTGGATGTCGGCACCCAGACCGCCTTGCAGTTGGAGATGATGTCGAGGATCTCCGGAATGAACTTAAATTTGTTGAGCAACGGATTCATGAGCTCGCCTCCTCCTTCTCACGCCGGATGCAAGGGCGCACCGGCGTGCATCCACGGCTCCGCGTATCGCTCCGATGCACGAGGCCGATCCTTTTCCTTTATAGCATACTGCATGATGGCCGCTCTCGTCAACCGATTTTGCGCGATCGTGCAAGTGTGGCCACAAATTCTTGCGATCTGCCCAGATCTTCTCCTGTGTGTCGTGCGTTTTTCTCCGATGCACACCTGTCCGTCGCGCCCATTTTTTCGCCTCAGCGCACCGCCCAGCGCTCCCATACGCGCTGCACGGCGGTGCACCGCCCGTCCCGCTCGATGGTGAACACCGCGCCCGACAGCGCACAGTCGCCGGGGGCGGTGCGGAAGCGCTCGGTCAGGTCGCCGCGGAACATGGCGATCGACTGCTCGACGCACACGCCCAGCACGGACACGATCGGTCCGGTCATGCCGAGGTCGGTGATGTAGCCCGTCCCCTTGGGGTCGATGCGCTCGTCGGCGGTCTGCACATGGGTGTGCGTGCCCCACACGGCGGCGACGCGGCCATCCAGATAGTAGCCCATCGCCAGCTTTTCGCTGGTGGCGTTGGCGTGGATCTCGGCCAGCGCGATGTCGTACTGCCCCTGCGCCTCGCGCAAGATCTTGTCCGCGCACAGGAAGGGGTTGTCGGGCCCATAGGGCATATCGCAGCGGCCGATCAGATCCATCACGAGCACGCGCAGCCCCTGCGGCCCGTCGAAGATGCCCCAGCCGCGCCCCGGGCTCTGCGGCGCGAGGTTGGCCGGGCGCAGGATGTCCGGCCGCTCGTCCAGATAGGGCGCGATCTGCTGCTTGGCGAACGCATGGTTGCCCAGCGTGATGATGTCCGCACCGGCGGCGAAGATGTCGTCGGCCTGCGCGGGCGTCAGGCCGCGGCCGGCGGCGTTCTCGCCGTTGACGATGACCAGATCCGCCCCGTGGGCGCGTTTGACGCGGCGCAGCAGGCCGTGCAGGGTATCGATCCCCGCCTCCCCGACCACGTCGCCGATGGCCAATAGTTTCATTCCTTCCACCTCTCCTTGCTGTCCGCGCCGCGCGGCGGCGCACACGAAAAAAGAGGCGGACGTGCGCCGTCCGCCTCCATCCTATCCGTTTAGTCGAAGAGCGTCGATACCGAGGCTTCCTCGTAGATGCGCGCGATCGCTTCGGTCAACACCGGCGCGACCGGCAGCACCTTGATCTTGTCCAGCTTTTTCTCGCTCGGCAGCGGGATGGTGTCCAAGACCGCCAGTTCCCGGATCGGGCTGTTGGCGATGCGCTCGATCGCGGGCCCCGAGAGCACGCCGTGGCTCGCGCAGGCATAGACCTCGGTCGCGCCGCCCTTTTCCACCAGCGCGTCCGCCGCGTGGACGAGCGTACCGGCGGTATCGATCAGGTCGTCCACCAAGATGCACTTCTTGCCCTTGACGTTGCCGATGATGTTCATCACCTCGGAGACATTGGCCTTGGGACGGCGCTTGTCGATGATCGCGAGCGGCATATCCAGCTTTTCGGTGAATTTCCGCGCCCGCGTGACCGAGCCGAGGTCGGGCGAGACGATGACCGTGTCATCCGTGCTCACGCCGAACTTGCCCGCGATATACGGGATCAGCACGGACGAGCCCAGCATATTGTCCACCGGGATGTCGAAGAAGCCCTGGATCTGCGCCGCGTGCAGATCCATGGTGAGCACGCGGTCGGCGCCGGCGGCGGTGATCAGATTGGCCACCAGCTTGGCGGAGATCGGGTCGCGGGCCTTGCTCTTGCGATCCTGCCGCGCATAGCCGAAATACGGGATGACCGCCGTGATGCGGCCGGCCGACGCGCGTTTGCAGGAATCGATCATGATGAGCAGCTCCATCAGGTTGTTGTTGACCGGCCCGCAGGTGGACTGCACGAGGAACACGTCCGAGCCGCGCACGGATTCCGAGATGGATACCGAGATCTCCCCATCCGCAAAGGTCGAGATCGTGCTCTTGCCGATCTGCAAGCCGAGCGCAGACGCGATCTGCATCGCCAGCGCGGGATGAGAATTACCAGAGAAGATCTTGATGTTTTTACCGTGAGAAATCATTGATTTGCCTCCGTCATAAATTTAAGTCCGATCTGATCTGTCGTCCTTATTCACTATCCTTTTTTTCGTGCTGTGCACGGCGGCGGTCGTTCCAGCCCGCCAGATCGGTCTGGCGGACGCGCGCCACGCTCAGCGCCCCCGCGGGCACGTCATGGGTGACGGTCGTCCCGGCCGCGGTGAAGGCGCGGTCGCCCAGCTTGACCGGCGACACCAGATTGGTGTTGCAGCCGATGAAGCAATCGTCCCCGATGACGGTCTGGTGCTTGTGATAGCCGTCATAATTGACCACGACCGTGCCGCAGCCGAAGTTGACCCGCTCGCCCACCTGCGCGTCGCCGACGTAAGTCAGGTGAGAGACCTTGGTGCCGTCGCCGATGGTGGACTTTTTGAGCTCGACGAAGTCGCCGATGCGGCAGCCGTCGCCCACCACGCACTGCGGGCGGATATAGGCGAAGGGGCCGACCGTCGTGCCACTGCCGACGGTGGACTCGTACACCTGCGAGCTATCGACCTTGGTGCCTGCGCCGATCACGGCCTTGTCGAGCACGGTGATCGGCCCGAACACCGCGCCCGCGCCCACCGTGCAGCCCGGGCGGATGTGGCAGCCGGGCAGGATCGTCGCCCCCGGGGCGATCTGCGCGTCCGGCGCGATGTAGGTGTTGGCCGGGTCGAAGATCTGCACGCCCTGCTCGATCAGCGCGAAGTTGACCCGGTCGATCAGCGCGCGCAGCGCGATGAAGGCCGTGCTGCCGTCGCAGATCTCGACGATCTCGGCGGTCATGGCCACGCCCTTCTGCGCGCCCGCATCGACAGCGGCGGCGATCAGCCCGTCGAGCGTGTCCGCGCCGCTGTCCAGCGCCTGCCGCAGCGTCTCTCCCGTGAACACGGCCGCCAGACAGGGCGCGTCGCCCGGCACGGGCTGCCCCTCTGCGTCATAGCCCTGCTGTGTGTCCGCCAGCACGCTCACGCCGTAGCCGGTGTCGCAGTGCATATCGAGCAGGCGCGTCAGCGCATCGCCCTCGGCCAGCACGAACGGCGCCGCGAGCACCAGCACGTGCGCCTGCGCGGTCAACGCGCCCAGCGCAGCGAAGCGGCCGCCCGCGTCCAGCGGCAGGCTGTCCGCCCCGGCGAGCGCCTGCTCGCGCTCGTCCTGCACGAAGCAGCAGTGCATCTGCTCCGGTAGGTAACCACGCACCGCATCGCCCGCCGTGCCGAACAGCACGGGACGCGACCAAGCGGCTATCCCGCTTTGGTCAAACAGGCCGCCCACGAAGGCGGCGGTGATCTCGTTCATCGTAGGATCCCTTCCGTTTCCATAGGGGCAGGATGCCCCATTTTTGATACAGTAACATTATACAACAGTCCTCTGCAAAATGCACCATCATTTTTTGATAAATTTGCTGCATCATCCCGGTTTTTTTCGCGATCTGGCGCAAAAAAAGCGACCCGCAGCGGGGTCGCCTGTGATCTTTGGGGCAGTTGGCGCATCGCGCGATCAGTCGTCCGCCGCCGCGAGGGCGGTCAAGCGTCCGATCAGCGGCAGATGGCGGCGGGACAGCCCGACGAACCGCCCCACCAGCAGCGCCGAGAGCACCGTGCCCAGCCCGACCCCGCGGATGCCGCGGAAAAAGCACACCGACAGCACCAGCGCGATCGACACCAGCGTGACATCGAACGCCACCTTGACCCGGCCGAAGGGGCGGTGCAGCCTGTCCGCGAGCAGGCCGACCACGCCCTCGCCCGGCACGAGCAGCACGGCGGGCGCGACCTCGATGCTGATGCCCAGCCCGAGCACCGCGCAGCCCAGCACCAGCGTGACCAGCTGGAGCAGCAGCCCCTGCGGCGCGAGGCCGCCGAGCAGCGCCATGCTGAGGTCGATCGCCCAGCTGAACACGATATTGACCGCCAGCTGCGACACCCACACCGACCGGGGCTGCACCACGATGAACACCAGATTCATCACGTAGGTGAACGCGCCCAGCGTGGGCGCGAAGCGCAAACTGAGCACATAGGGCAGGCTGGAGATCGGCGAGGTGCCCAGCGCCGCTTTGGTGATCAGCGCCACCCCGAACGAGTTGATCAGGATGCCGAGCATCGACCAGAGATAGCGTTTGGTCTTATTTTTCATCGATCCGTCCTCATTTCCGTCTGTCTTGGCAGAAAAAAGCGCCCCGAAGGGCGCTTTCCCTCGGTCACTCGATCGAGGCGAGCGGGATCTCCCGCAGCAGCTCGACCGGACCGCAGCCCGCGCACTTGGCGCAGTCGTGCATACAAGCCATGGGGTCGTCGGGATCGTCCTCCCGGCCGATCTCGAGCAGCGCGGGGTCGCCCTGCCGCTCGCCCACGAGGAACTTGGCGACCGCCTCCTCGGCCGCGCCCGCGCAGCCCGGCACGAGCAGCACGCCGATCATCTCGAGCGCGTTGCGGATCGCCAGACTGAGCGCACCGCAGATCAGCACGTCCAGCTTTTCCAGGCTCGCCAGCTTGAGCAGCGCGGTCGCGCTCTCGCCCTCCGCCGTCGCCAGATGCTTGCTGCGCGGCTGCTGTCCCTCGGTCGTCACGATCAGAAACGTGCGGCACGCGCCCAGCTCGGGCGCGATCTGCCCGCCGTCATAGGCCACGCCGATGTTCATCGCAGGTCCTCCACGGCCGCCAGCGCGCCGGACAGCGCCTCCGGCAGCTTGGCGTCCTCGATCCGGCCGGCATCGACCGCCGCCGCCAGCGCGGGATCGATCGGCAGCTTGGCCAGCACGTTCAGCCCATACTGCGCGGCGACCTCGTCCACGTGGCTCTCGCCGAACACCGAGATGCGCTTGCCGCAGTCCGGGCAGGCCAGATAGCTGTAATTCTCGACCACGCCGACCAGCGGGATGTCCATCATCTTGGCCATCTTGACCGCCTTGCCCACGATCATGCTCACCAGATCCTGCGGCGAGGTGACGACCAAGATGCCGTCCACCGGCAGCGACTGGAACACGGTCAGCGGCACGTCGCCCGTGCCGGGCGGCATATCGACGAACAGGAAATCCACGTCGTCCCAGATCACGTCCGACCAGAACTGCTTGACCGTCTCCGCGATGATCGGCCCGCGGTAGATCACCGGATCGTCCTCGTGCGGCAGCACCAGATTGATCGAGATCATCTGCACGCCGCCCTCGCTGCGGGCGGGCAGGATGCCCTCATCGCAGCCTTGCAGCTTGCCGTGCACGCCGAAGGACTTGGGGATGGACGGGCCGGTGATGTCGGCATCGAGCACGGCGCAGGTGTAGCCCTTGCGCGTCATGCCGACCGCCAGCATCGAGGTGAGCAGGCTCTTGCCCACGCCGCCCTTGCCGGACACGACGCCGATGACCTTGCGGACGGTCGCCGCCGGGTTCGCCGCGACCTTGAAGCTCTTTTCGCCGCCGCAGTCCGCCGAACACGATCCGCAGTTATGCGAACAACCCATATTCAACAACTCCTTACCTGATTTGTTCCGATACGCTTTAGTATACCGCATCGTGTCCATTTCCGCAAGCGTCCAGCCCACGCGCCGCCGGAAATTTTTGCCGCCCGCCCCAGCGCCCGCCCGCCGTTCCTTTTCCCGGACGACGCGAAACGCCGCCGCCCGTTGGGGAGAACGGGACGACGGCGCTCGGCCGATCCTTACGAAGGATCAGTGAAAAGGGGAAAAAAGATGATCTCGATTTTTGCGATTTTAGTGGCCGCGGCGCACGGCCGCAGCGGAGGTCGGGAGAGCATCCCGCTCCACAGGGGACGGGGAGCGGGACACGCGCCCATCAAAAAGAGGTAAAAAAGAAAAGGGTTGATTGCATAATGAAGTTGGACACTTGAAAAGAAAATCCATAGTGATTTT
>JAUNJI010000034.1 GCA_030533295.1 Eubacteriales bacterium | reverse complement strand
GGTCGTTTTTTTCCGCTAAAACCCACCGGTCACGCCGAGCACCTGCCCGGTCACGAACGAAGAGCGGGACGAGCAGAGGTAGACGATGCTATCGGCCACCTCGGACGCTGTGCCCAGCCGACCGAGCGGCGTATCCGCCGCCAGCGCCGCGCGTATTTCCGCACTGTGGACGGCGTTCATATCGGTATCGATCACGCCGGGCGCGACGCAATTGACGCGGATGCCGGATGGCCCCAGCTCGAGCGCGAGCGAGCGCGTCAGCCCGATCAAGGCCGCCTTGCTGGCCGCATAGTGGCTTTCGCAGGAAGCGCCCGTCTGCCCCCAGATCGAGGACACGGTGACGATGCTCCCGCGCTTGCGGTGCAGCATACCGGGCAGTGCGGCGCGGATCGTGCGCACCGCGCCCAGCAGATCGACCTCGAGCATCCGCTGCCAGTCCGCGTCGGTCAGATCCTGGAACAGTTTTTGCTCGGCGATACCGGCGTTGCAGATCACCGCCTCGATCGCGCCCAGCGCCTGCTCCGCCTGCGTCACCGCGCGGGCGACCGCAGCGCCGTCGGCCATATCCGCTCGCAGCGCGATAGCGCCGGTCTCAGCCGCCAGCTGCTCGGCCGCGGCACGGCTCTCCCGATAGGTGAAGGCCACGCGCCAGCCCGCCGCCGCGCACGCACGCACGCACGCCGCGCCGATCCCGCGCGAGCCGCCGGTGATGAATACAGCGCCCACGGTCAGATCGCGACCGTCTGCTGCGCTTCGAACAGGCTCTGATCGAGATCCTTTTTGAGCGACAGCCCTTCCTCGATGTCCAGATCGGTGACGCGGCTCTTGTCCTGCACGATCACGCGGTTGGTCTTGCCCGCGATCAGCGCCTCGACGGCGGCATGACCCATGCGGGTAGCCATCACGCGATCCTGCGCGGTGGGCGAACCGCCGCGCTGGATGTGCCCCAGGATGGTCACGCGGGTGTCGATGCCGGTCGCCTCGTGGATCTGGTCGGCCACTTCCTGCGCCGAGCCATAGCCCTCGGCCACGATGATGATGTGGTGGTTGCGCCCCTTGATGCGGCCGATGCGCATCTTTTCGACGATGTCTACGTCGAAATCCAGCTCGCGCTCGGGCAGGCAGATCGCCGTCGCGCCGACAGCGCAGCCCACCTGCAACGCCAGATGCCCGGCGCGGCGACCCATGACCTCGACGACCGAGCAGCGCTCGTGCGACTGCATGGTGTCGCGCAGTTTATCGATGCACTCGATCGCCGTATTGCACGCGGTGTCGAAGCCGATCGTATAATCGGTGCACACGATGTCGTTATCGATCGTGCCGGGCACGCCGATGCAGGGCACGCCCTTGCGGGACAGCGCCTGTGCGCCCCGGAAGGTGCCGTCGCCGCCGCAGCAGATCAGCCCGTCGATACCCAGATACCTGCAGGTGTCCGCCGCCTTTTGCTGTCCCTCCTCGGTCAGCATATCCTTGCAGCGGGCGGTGTATAGTATGGTGCCGCCGCGCCGGATGATCCCATCCACGCTGCGCGCGCTCATCTCGAGGATGTCTCCATTGATCAGGCCGCTATATCCGCGCCGGATGCCCAGCACCGAGATGTCATGCGCAGAAGCCGTGCGCACGACCGAACGGATGAGCGCGTTCATGCCCGGCGCATCGCCACCGCTGGTGAGCACGCCGATCCTCCGAATCTGTTTTTCCATATCGTCATCATCCTCCTATATCAGTCGCCGTTGCAGTTCCGATCCCTTCTCATTGTATTATAACATCTTCTTCCGCTAAGAGAAAGCGTAATTTTTCCAAAAGCGCCACGTCCGGCCGACACCAATAGGCGCGGTTGACCAGCGTCCTCTTTTTGGTGTCCGTCGGATAGAGGTAGACCGGCGTATCGCCCGGCTGGGCGCACAGCACGGCCTTGATCTGCGGCCATGCGTCGCTCTGCACGCTGGGCACGCGCAGGAACAGCTTGTGCGGCGCCATCTCGGCCGCCTGCCGGTCGGTATAGACCGGGCTGCGCGGCTGCTGCCGGTCTTGTGCGCCGGCCACCGCGCTCTCGGTCAGCGGCTGCGCCTCGTTGAGCAGCACCTTGGGCGCTTCGTCCTCGCGGGCGTCAATCTTGCCGGTGAGCAGCACGGCGCTGTCCTCGGTCAGATACGCGCCGCATTGCTGGAGCGAGCGCGGGAACACCACCAGCTCGATCGCGGCGGACTCGTCCTCGGCGGTGACATAGGCCATCATCGAGCCGTTCCGCGTCGAGCGCAGCCGGACGGCCGTGATCACGCACGCCAAGCGCACGGTCATGCCGTCCTTGTACACCGGCTGCTCGCTCTCGCCCGATAGGTCGTCGATGATCCGCCGGATCGGCACGGCCGCCGCCTTTTTGGACAGCGCGCGATACTCGTCCATCGGATGGCCGGACAGATACAGCCCGGTCGTCTCCTTTTCCATCGCGAGCAGCTCGCGCTTGCTGGCCTCGGGGATGTCGGGCAGGGCGATCTGGCTGTCCTGCACGGCTTCGTTGCCCATGCCGAACAGATCCATCTGCCCTTCGATGTTCTTGCGACGGCTCTGCGCGATCGCGTCCACCACCGAGCCGACGATCTGCAAGAGCTGGCTGCGCCGGACGCCCATCGAGTCGAACGCCCCGGCCTTGATCAGATTCTCGACCGCGCGGCGGTTGAGCTCCTTGTCGTACATCCGCTCGCACAGATCCTGGAAGGAGGTGAACGCCCCCGCCCGCTCGCGCTCCTCGACGAGCTGGCGCATGAACGCGCGTCCCACGCCCTTGACCGCCGCCAGACCGAAGCGGATGTCCTGCCCGGAGACCGAAAAGCTGTCGAACGACTCGTTGACATCGGGCGGCAGCACGCGGATCCCCATCTCCCGCGCCGCTTGGATGTACTCGGAGATCTTGTCCGACGAATCGAGCACCGAGGTGAGCAGCGCGGCCATATATTCGCGCGGATAGTGGCACTTGAGATAGGCCGTGCGGAAGGACACGACCGCATAGCACACTGCGTGCGCCTTATTGAAGGCGTAGTTGGCGAAATCCATGATCTCGTCGAACAGCTCGGCCGCGACCACCTCGGGCACGCCGCGCTTCACCGCGCCATCGATGCCGAGCGCTTCGTTGCCGTGGATGAAGTTAACGCGCTCCTTTTCCAGCTCCTTCATCTTCTTTTTGCTCATCGCGCGGCGCACCATATCGGCCTTGCCGAGCGAGTAGCCCGCGAGGCTCTGGAACACCTGCATGACCTGCTCCTGATAAATCATGCAGCCATAGGTGACGCCCAGGATCGGCTCGAGCAGCGGATGCTGGTATGTCACCTTTTCCGGGTGGTGGCGGCACTCGATGTAGCGCGGGATCGACTGCATCGGCCCCGGCCGGTAGAGCGCCACGACCGCGGTGATGTCCTCGATCGACTGCGGCCGCAGGCCGGTGACGACGTTGGTGATCCCCGCCGACTCGAGCTGGAACACGCCCATCGTCGAGCCGCGGCCGAGCATCTCATAGGTGGCCTTGTCGTTCATGTCCACGGCCTCGATGCTGAAATCCGGCGTATGGCGGCGGATCATCCGCTCGGCATCCGCGATCACCGTCAGGTTTCGCAGGCCAAGGAAATCCATCTTGAGCAGTCCCAGCTCCTCGAGCGTGGTCATGGTGAACTGCGTGACCATCTGCTCATCGTTGCGGGCGAGCGGCACATAGGTATCCACCGGATCCTTGGTGATGACCACGCCCGCCGCATGGGTCGAGGCGTGCCGGGGCATCCCCTCGATCGCACGGGCGGTGTCGATCAGCGTGTGGATCTGCGGCGTTTCGTCATACATCCGCTTGAGCTCGGGATTGACCGCCAGCGCCTTGTCGATCGTGATGTGCAGCTCGTTGGGCACCTGCTTGGCGACCACATCGACCTCATTATACGGGATGGACAGCGCCCGGCCGACATCGCGGATCGCGCCGCGGGCGGCCATCGTGCCAAAGGTGACGATCTGCGCCACCCGATCCTTGCCGTACTTCTTGGTGACGTATTCGATCACCTCCGGCCGGCGGACATAGCAGAAATCCACGTCGATGTCCGGCATGGACACGCGCTCGGGGTTGAGGAAGCGCTCGAAATACAGCGAATAGCGGATCGGGTCGAGGTCGGTGATGCCCAGACAGTAGGACACGATCGACCCCGCCGCCGAGCCGCGCCCGGGCCCGACCGGGATGCCGCTGCGCTTGGCATAGCCGATGAAGTCGGACACGATCAAAAAGTAATCGACGAAGCCCATCTGGGCGATCATATCGATCTCATACTGCAAGCGGGCACGCACCGTGCCGTCGTCCGTCGGATACCGCACAGCGAAGCCCTCTGCGCACAGCTTTTCCAGATAGGCCAGCGCAGTATAGCCCGGCGGCACATCGAATTCCGGCAGATGGTACTTACCGAACTCGAACTCGACCTGACAGCGTGCGGCGATCGCGACCGTGTTGGCCAGCGCCTCGGGATGATCCGGGAACAGGGCAGCCATCTCGTCTGCGTCCTTGATATAGAACTCCTGCGTCTCGAACTTCATGCGGGTGGGGTCGTCCACGGTCTTGCCCATCTGGATCGCCATGAGCACATCCTGGATCTGCGCGTCCTGCCGGGTCAGATAGTGCGCGTCGTTCGTCGCGACCAGACCGATGTTCAGCTCCTCGGCGAGCTGGAACAGCCCCTCATCGACCTTTTTCTGGAGCGCGATGCCGTGATCTTGCACCTCGAGGTAGAAGTGCTCGCGGTCGAAGATCTCGAGGAACGACTCGCACAGCTCATAAGCGCCGTCCATATCGCCCGCGGCCAGCGCCCGCGGGATCGCGCCCGCCAGACAGGCCGACAGGCAGATCAGCCCCTCGCTGTGCTGGCGGAGCAGCTCCATATCGATCCGTGGCTTCATATAGAACCCCTCGGAAAAGCCGAGCGACACCATGTGGATCAGGTTACGGTAGCCGGTCATGTTCTCGCACAGCAAGATCAGGTGGCTGTGCCACTCGCCGTTGATGTAGCTGCGGTCGTGCCGCGAATGGGGCGCGAGATAGACCTCGCAGCCGATGACCGGGTGGATGCCCTTGGCCTTGCAGGCGCGGTAAAAGTCGATCACGCCGTACATCACGCCGTGGTCGGTCAGCGCACAAGCGGTCTGCCCCAGCGCGGCCACGCGATCGACCAGCCCCTCGATGCGGCACGCACCATCGAGCAGGCTATATTCACTATGCACGTGCAGATGGGCGAATGGTACCATCTTAGTCCTCCTTTGACGCGAATTCGATGATCTTTTTCAGGCGGTGGCTCAGTCCCGGCTTGGACAGCGGCGGGTCGAACCGCCGCGCCAGCTCGGCCAAGCTATCGGTCGGATAGGCCAGCCGCAGGCGCACGGTCTCGCGCAGATGCGCCGGGAACGCCTCCTCCCCGCGCGTGTCCAGCACCGCGCGGATCGCCGCGACCTGTCGCGCCGAGGCATCGGCGGCCTTGACGAGGTTGGCGGTCTCGCAATTGACCTGCCGGTTGATCGTGTTGCGCATATTTTTCTCCACCTTGGCCTCCATCAGCTCCATCGCCGCGTGCGGCGCACCGATGCAGGTGAGCAGGCGCTCGACGCTCGCCCCGTCCTTGAAATACAGCAGATAGGCATTGCTCCGCCGCGCCAGCTTGGGCGACAGCCCAAGCTCGAGCAGCAGGCTGGTCTCCTCGCCGGACAGGCTCTGGCGCGTGCTCTTGATCTCCAGATGGCTTTTTTTATCCGGCCCCGCGACCGAGCCCGCCATCAGAAAAGCGCCGCGCAAAAAGGCCGCGAGGCAATGATCGTCCTCCAGCACGTTGCGGTTGAGGTGGTAGGTGACGTGGCTCTTGCGGTCATAGCCCAAGGCGTCGAAGATGCGGCCGATCTGCGCCGGTTCGCTCAGGCTGATCTGCAGCTTGCGCCCGACCTGCACCGGCGCACAGGACAGGAAAAACGCCCGCTGGAGCAGCGCCTGCAAGCGCCGTGCCACGGCGGGATGCTCGGTGGACAGGCGGATCTGCCGGTAGGAGAAGGCCGAGGCATGGAGCAGCGCGCCATACGCCTCGGCGCGGGTGCAGCAGCCGCGCTGCATGGGGACGCGGCACAGTTCGGTCTTGACCGCGGCGGAAAAGGACATCGTTTTCTCCTTCGTGTTCATTTTTGATGGTCACGGTGCATGGTGATCACGCCGTAGTCCCGGCCGCGCAGGTGCTCGGACAGCGCCTCGGCGATCGCGACCGAGCGGTGCTTGCCGCCCGTGCAGCCCACGCCGATGACGACGTTGCTCTTGCCCTCGGCCAGATAGCGCGGCAGCAGGAAATCGACGAGCGAGGTCAGGTGCCCCATCAGCGCATCGGCTGTGCCGCCTTGGAACACGTATCTCCGCACATCGGGGTCGGTGCCGTCCCGCTCGCGCAGCTCCATTTCATAGTAGGGGTTGGGCAAAAAGCGCACATCGAACACCAGATCGCAATCGGTCGGGATGCCGTATTTGAAGCCGAAGGACTGCACGATCACCTCGAACGCGCCGTTCTCCGTGCCGGCGAACAGCGTCAGCAGCCGCTCGCGCAGCCCCGCGGCCGACAGCCCGGTGGTGTCCACCACGAAATCCGCATGGCTGCGCAGCGCCGTCAGCATCCGGCGCTCCTTTTCGATCGCCGCCGTCATCGACGCATCCCTGCCCATCAGCGGATGCTTGCGGCGGGTCTCCTTGAAGCGGCGGACGAGGGTCGGCGTATCGCTATCCAAAAACAAGATCCGGTAATCGCAGCCCATGTCGCGGATCGAGTCGAGCGACTGGAACAGCTGCTGGAAATCCCCGCCCGCCCGCACGTCGGTCACGAGCGCGACGCGCTCATAGCGCTCGGTCGCGGCCAGACAGATCTCCGCGAAGCGCGGGATCAGCGCGATCGGCAGATTGTCCACACAGTAGTAGCCCAGATCCTCGAACGTCGCGACGGCGCGGCTCTTGCCCGCGCCGGACATACCAGAAACGATCAGAAAATACATAACGACACCCCTTTTACCTTGTCCTTGCCTCAGCGGATGATGCGGACCTCGCACTCCAGCTCGACGCCCGACTGCTCCCGCACGCGCTGCTGCACGAGCTCGATCAGGCGCAGCATATCGTCGCAGGTCGCGCCGCCGCGATTGATGAGAAAGCCCGCGTGCTTTTCCGACACCTGCGCCGCGCCGATCGACAGCCCCTTGAGCCCTGCGGCCTCGATCAGCTGTCCGGCGAAATGCCCCGCCGACCGCTTGAAGGTCGAGCCCGCCGAGGGATGGTTGAGCGGCTGCTTGTCGCGCCGCCGCTGCGCGAAGTCGGTCATTTTATCCAAGATCGCAGCCGGGTCGCCCGGCTCGAGCGCCAGCACAGCGCCCAGCACCGTCCAATCCGGGTGGGCGCGGAACACGCTCGTCCGGTAGCCGAAGCCGTGTGCGTCGCCCGTGAGCACGTGGATCTGGCCTTTCTCGTCCAGATACTCGGTCTGCGCGACGATATTGGCCATCTGGCCGTCATACGCGCCGGCGTTCATGAACACAGCGCCGCCCAGGCTGCCCGGGATGCCGCCGGCGAACTCGGCACCGGCCAGCCCCGCCCGTTGGGCGCGCCGCGCGATGCGGCTGAGCAGCGCTCCGGCCTCCGCCGCCAGACGGTGCTCGTCGAGCAGGCGCACCTTGTCCATCCCAGTGGTGCAGACCACCGCGCCGCGCACCGGCCACCAAGATGTTCGAGCCATTGCCCACCAGCAAAAACGGCACGCCATAGTCGCGCAGCAGCGCGATCGCCCCGGTCAGCTCCTGCCGGGTGCGCGGCATGATGAACAGATCGGCCGGGCCGCCGATCGCGAACGTCGTGTGGCGGCTCATCGGCTCCTCGGTCATCAGCTCCAGCTCGGGCATCGCCTTGCGCAGCGCCGCCATACATTCCTTGATCCTATCCTCCATGATGTCCCTCCATATGAACAGCAAGCGAATATCGTGCATATATCAGCGCAGCAGCGCCCCCTTCGGTCGCGGGACGTGCTGCCGGTCGTGTTTCGATCCATCGTCCGCGCCCCGCGCCGGTGGGCAGACGCTTTCCGGCGTGCCTGTCCGCGCTGCGGGACAGCCCGATCGGGCGATCGGGGCGAACTATCAGTATTATACCAGATCGCACAAAAAAGTGCAAACGAAAGACACCCCCAAGAGGGGGTGTCTTTGATCGCGATCGGGCGGCGGTTCAGTGGAACCAGACTTCCTCATGCTCGCCGCGGCGCGGCCGATCGAGCAGCAGCCGCATCCCTTCCTGCGCCGACAGGCCGCGATACAGCACCTCGTACATCGCCTCGGTGATCGGCATGGAAACGCCCTGTTTTTTGGCGAGGTGATAGCCCGCCTCGGTCGCATAATAGCCCTCGACCGTCGCACCGACCTGCTGCATCGCCTGCTGCACGGTCGCGCCCTGCCCGATCAGGATGCCTGCGCGGCGGTTGCGCGAGTGCATCGAGCAGCAGGTCACGATCAGGTCGCCCACGCCGGACAAGCCCGCGAAGGTCTCGTGCCGTGCGCCCAGCGTGACGCCCAGACGGGCGATCTCGGTCAGGCCGCGGGTCATGAACGCGGCCTTGGAGTTGTCGCCCAGCCCTAATCCGTCCGAGATGCCCGCGCCCAGCGCGATGATGTTCTTGAACGCGCCGCCCAGCTCGCAGCCGATGATGTCCGGCGAGGTGTAGACGCGGAAATCGGTATCGTTCATAAAGACATCCTGCGTCAGCTCGGCCGCCTCGCGCTCGGCCGAGGCCGCGACGATCGCGGTCGGCACGCCGTGCGCGACCTCCTCCGCGTGGGTCGGTCCGGTGAGCGCCACGACCGGGCAGCGCCCGCCCATCGCACGCGAGATGGTCTGGGAAAAGCAGCAGTAGCCGTGCTTGGCGTCCAGCCCCTTGCCCACGTTGACGATCACCGTGCCATCGGCCACGAGCGTGGCCAGCCGTTCCGCCGTGCCGGCCACCGCGAACGACGGCACCGCCATGACGATCAGCTCGGCCTGCGCCGCGCCCGCCATATCGGTGGTGAGCGCGATATCGTCCGGGATCGTCACGCCCGGCAGCAGCTTTTCGTTGGTGCGCGTGCGGCGCAGCAGATCACATTCCTCCTGCGAATACGTCCACGAGGTCACCTCATGCCCGTTATCATGCAGCAGCTTGGCCAGCGCGATGCCCCAGCTCCCTGTGCCCAGTACGAAGATCTTCATTTTGCGTTCTCCTCCCCTGCCGCAGCAGCCGTCTCGATGGTCTTTTTGCTCTTGAACGAAAAGCGGTTCTCCTCGCCGTGCAGGATGCGCACGATGTTCGAGCGGTGCATGAACACGACCGCCGCCGCCATGCCGAAGGCCATCGCGGTCAGCACCGGATCGCGGTAGAACACGAACATGGTCACAGGGAAGCTGATCGCGCCCAGGATCGAGCCGAGCGAGATCCACCGCGTCGCCGCCACCGCGAGGATGAACAGCACCAAGGCGATCAGAAAGATGCGCCAGTCGAACAGCAGCAGCATGACCGCGCCGACCAGCACGCCCTTGCCGCCCCGGAACCCGAAATACACCGGGAACATATGCCCCAGGATCACGAAGATCCCGGCGACCAGCTTGCCGATCGGCCCCGCGAGCAGCGCGCCGATCGAGACCGCCGCCGCGCCCTTGGCGATGTCGCCCAGCAGCACGAACAGCGTCTTGCCGCCGCCCATCGTGCGGAAGGCGTTGGTCAGGCCGGCGTTGCCGCTGCCGTGCTCGCGGATGTCCTGCCCCAGCGTCACCTTGCTGACGATGATCGCGAAGCTGAGCGAGCCCAGCAGATAGCTGCACACCGCGATGATCGCGAAATGCGTCGATGTCATGATCGTCATCCCCCCTGATAGTCGTTTTTAGCCCTTGTCGCCGCGCTCCCGCACGACCATGCGCACCGGCGTGCCGGTCAGGCCGAACACCTCCCGGATCTGGTTCTCCAGATAGCGCTGATAGGAAAAATGGAACAGCCGCGCATCGTTGCAGAAGCAGACGAAGGTCGGCGGGCAGATGCTGGCCTGCGTCATATAGAAGATCCGCAGGCGACGTCCCTTGTCGGTCGGCGGCTGCACCCGCGCCGTCGCTTCGGCGAGGATGGAATTGAGCCGTCCGGTCGGGATGCGCATATGGTTCTGCTCATACACCTGCTGCACGAGCTCGAACAGCTTGTCCACGCGCTGCCCGGTCTGCGCCGAGATGAACAGCACGGGCGCATACGGCATATAGGACAGCCGCTCCCGCACGCGGAGCAGATGCTCCTTCATCGTCTTGCCGTCCTTTTCGACCAGATCCCATTTATTGACCACGATGATGCAGCCCTTGCCGGCGTTGTGCGCCTCGCCCGCGACTTTGGTATCCTGCTCGGTCACGCCCTCGGTCGCATCGATCATGATGACGCACACATCGGCGCGCTCGACCGCGAGCAGCGACCGCATGACCGAATATTTTTCGATCTTTTCCTCCACCCGGCTCTTTTTGCGGATGCCCGCCGTGTCGATGAAGGTGAAGCGGCCATAGCGGTTGTCCAGATCGGCGTCCACGCTGTCGCGCGTCGTGCCCGCCACATCGGACACGATCACGCGCTCCTCGCCCAGCACGCGGTTGAGCAGGCTGGATTTGCCCACATTGGGCTTGCCGATCAGCGCCACGCGGATGCGGCCATCCTCGTCCTCGTCCTCGTCCGCAGGCGGGAAATGCGCGTAGGCCGCGTCGAGCAGCTCGCCCACGCCGTAGCCATGCAGGGCGGAGATGCCGAACGGCTCGCCCAGACCGAGGTTATAGAACTCATAGAACTCGGCCGGAGGATCGCCCGGCTTGTCGCATTTATTGACCGCGAGCACGATCGGCTTGCCCGAGCGCAGCAGCATCGCGGCCACGTCCTGATCGGCGGCGGTCACGCCGGTGCGCAGATCGGTGATGAGCACGATCACATCCGCGTGCGAGATTGCGGTCTCCGCCTGAAAGCGCATGAACTGCAAGATCTCATTGTCATTGGACGGCTCGATGCCGCCCGTATCGATGATGGTGAAGTCACGGCCGCGCCAGTCGCTCTCCGCATACAGGCGGTCACGGGTGACGCCGGGCGTATCCTCGACGATCGACAACCGCTTGCCCGCGAGCCGGTTGAACAACTGGCTCTTGCCGACATTCGGCCGACCGACGATCGCCACGATCGGTCTTGGCATAGGGGGATCCCTCCTTTTGGCTCTCCGGGGTCTTAGTCTTCAAAGATCTTGGCCAGCAGGTCGGCGCCGTCGATCTCGACCGGCACGAGCGGCACGCCGATCGCGTCCGCCACCTGCTGCGGGGTATAGTCATCCAGGAACACATCGCCGCCGTCGCGCAGCATATTGGCCGAGATGAGCACACGCTCCCCCAGCGCCCGCCCCTTGAGCTGGGCGATCAGATCCTGGCCGGTGATCAGGCCGGCGACCGAGACCAACGGACCGAAAAAGTCGTTCTTGATCGCGATCACCTGTCCCTTTAGATTATCGCACGCCTGCGTGGCCTCGTCAAGCAGGTGCGCCATCGAGGGCGCGGCCGCCGTGCCGGTCGCGATGGTGAACGGCCGCGCTGTGCGCCCCGCATAGTCGGCCAGCGCCGTCCGAAATTCCTCCATGAACAGCGGCAGCATACCGATGCCGTTCTCGAACTGGGTGAATGCCTCGTAATAGTCCGTATCCGGCAGCGGACGACCTGCCGTGAGGTACAGCTCGTCCCCGCACCAGACCAGCCGGGTGCCCAATTCGCGCAGGCACTGCTCCGCGAACGGCTCGACGATGTCCAAAATGGCCGCGGCCGCCGGCTGATCGGTCGGCTCGAGCGGGTACAGCCCTTCGCGGTGGCGCGTCATGCCGAACGGCACGACCGAGATCGTGTCCACCGCCGGATAGAGCGCCTTGAGGTCGTGCAGCGAGCGGCGCAGCGCCTCGCCGTCGTTCAGCCCCTTGCAGACGACGAGCTGACAGTTCATCGTGATGCCGCCCTCTGCGAACCGCTTCATGATCTTGAGCGCCTCGCCCGCGCGGCGGTTTTGCAGCATCCGGATCCGCAGCTCGGGATCGGTGGTCTGCACCGAGATATTGACCGGCGAGATGTGCATCCGCAGGATGCGATCGACATCGGCCTCCGAGAGGTTGGTCATCGAGATATAGTTGCCCATCAAAAAGGACATCCGCGCATCGTCGTCCTTGATATAGAGGGTCTTTCGCATCCCGCGCGGCAGCTGATCGACGAAGCAGAACACGCATTTGTTCGAGCACTGCTTCATACCGTCCATCAGATAATGCTCGAAATTCAGGCCGAGCGGCTCGCCCTCGTGCTTGCGCACCTGCACCGCGCGCACAGTCTCGCCATCGGCCTCGAGCACGCGCACATCGAGCCGCGCATCATAGCTATAAAACTTGTAATCCAGTACATCGTAGATCGCGGTCCCATCGATCTGGAGCAGGGTCTCCCCTGCTTTCAAGCCCGCGCGCTCCGCCGGGCTGCCCGCATCCACGCTGATGATCTTCGACGCCATCTCGCGCCCTCCTTCCGCCATCGGTCTCGCTTTGCCGCGCGATCTGCCGCGACCGCGCCCATTTTTCCGTATCCCAGCCGCGACACAGACAAAAAAATGGAGAAGCCGCTTGCCGCCTTCTCCATTTTTGTTCTGTTGTCAGCCTTACGCTTCCTTGACGGCGACGACCTCACGGCCATTGTAGTAGCCGCAGGCCTTGCACATTCTGTGAGCCAGCTTCATCTCGCCGCACTTGGGGCACTTGCTCATGCCCGGCAGAGAGAGCTTCCAGTGGGAGTTGCGGCGCTTATCGCGACGGGCTTTGGATACCTTTCTCTTCGGTACTGCCATTGTGGATACACCTCCTACTCTGTTTCGTGTATTTTTTGATCGTGGTGTTTATTCGCCCTCGTCCCGATCCCGATCGAGCAAGGCGCGCAGCGCGGCAAAACGCGGGTCGATCTGCTTGCTCTCGCAGTCGCAATCGACCTCGTTGCGGTCAGCGCCGCAGTGCGGACAGAGGCCTTTGCAGTCCTCCCTGCACAGATAGGTCATCTGTACCTTCAGGATCAATGCCGGCACGAGTACGTCCGCAGGATCCACGCTGTCGCCGGTCAGCACGAAGAGATCGTCCTCCTCCACAGCATCCGGATCATCTGACAGGATCATGTCGGCATCCGCCGTGAGCAGGATGTCCAACGGCTTGAGACAACGCGCACAGGCGGTGGAATAGATCGTTTTGATCGTTCCCCGCAGGCGGAGCACGCCGCTCTCGTTGGATACCTCGCCGCTGAGCTGGACAGGGCTTTGGAAAGGCTTCGCACCATAGAGCGTTTCCTCCCGCAGGTCGATCTTATCGGCGAAGGGGATGGACGTATGCTGCGAAGCGGTCAGTTTTTTTAAATCGATCTTCATGTCAACCTCACATGGTACTAAGACAGTATACTACAACCGAACGGGCTTTGTCAACCAAAAAATGTGCTAAAATTCATCGGCCGCCCATTCTCGCGCGCGCTCTTCCCTTTTGGGTCAGGATGCGGTATACTGATAACGACCCAACGAGAAAAGGGAGCTTTGCTTTGAAAGAATATCATATCACAAAAAACGACGGCGGGCAACGCCTGAACAAATTTTTAGAAAAGGCCGTGCCCCGTCTGTCCGGCGGCATGATGCACAAATACCTGCGCCTCAAGCGCATCAAGGTCAACGGCAAGCGGGCGGAGGCCGCCACCCGGCTGGTCGAGGGCGACACCGTCCAGCTCTACCTCAACGACGAGTATTTCGATCCGGTGCGCGAGGACGAGGCGTTCCGCCACATCGCCCAGCCGCGCGTGCGCATCGTGTACGAGGACGCGCACATCCTGCTCGCGGACAAGGTGCCCGGCATGGTCGTCCACACAGACGAGCGAGGCAGCACCGACACGCTGATCGCGCACATCCAAGCCTATCTCGTCCGGTCGGGCGCGTGGGATCCGGCGGATGCGGCCTCGTTCGCGCCTGCGCTGTGCAACCGCATCGACCGCAACACGGGCGGCATCGTGATCGCCGCCAAGACCGCCGAGGCGCTGCGCATCCTCAACGACAAGATCCGCGACCGCGAGCTGGAAAAGCGCTATCTGTGCATCGTGCACGGCCGCCCGCAGCCGCCCGCCGGGCTGATCGACACCTATCTGCGCCGGGACGAAAAGCGCAAGCAGGTCACGCTGCACCGCGACCGCGTGCCGGGCGCCAAGACCGCCCGCACCCGCTACCGCACGCTGGCCACGCAGGGCGGGCTGTCGCTCGTCGAGTGCGAGCTGCTCACCGGGCGCACCCACCAGATCCGCGCACACATGGCCTCCATCGGCTGTCCGCTGCTGGGGGACGGCAAATACGGCACGAACGAGCGCAATCGCCCCTATGGCGAGACCGGACAGGCGCTGTACGCCTATCGGCTGACCTTCCGCTTCGCGGGCGAGGCCGGTGCGCTGTCCTATCTGAACGGGCGGACGTTCACCGTGCGCGAGATCCCGTTCGTGCAGCGATATTTCCCGCAGTACCGACTGTGAGCCGGGCGCAGATCCCGATCGCCCGCCGATACGCGCCGCGCGACCCCCTTATGAATGAAAGCCAGCAGCCTGTGGGCTGCTGGCTTTTTCGTGCGCGGTAGCCGCTCAGGTGAACTCGGTGGGCGCATACGTGCCGTCCGCGATCTCCTGCGCGACCTTTTCGGTCAGGCCGTTGTACACCACGCCCGGCTCGAGCGTGATGCCCTTGACCGCCGCCAGCTCGGACACGGTGACGAACGCATAGGTCTTATCCGTGCGGCTCTGCAGCTCGTCGATCGCCGCGAGCACGCCCTCGACCGAGGTCGAGTACAGATCGTGCATGAGCACGACCGCGCCGTCCGTCACCTGATCGACGATGACCTGCTTGACGCGCGCCGCGTCGCGGTATTTCCAGTCCTCGGTGTCTAGGCTCCAGTTGATGATCGGCAGGCCGAGCTCTTTCGCGACCGCCTTGACATCGGCGTTCACGCCGCCGCCGACCGGGCGCAGCACCGTGGGCGGCTGCCCCGCCTTTTCCTGGATCGTGCTGGTCGCGGACGAGATCTGCGTGCGGATGCCGTCCGGGCTCAGGCCGGTCAGGTGCTGCATCGGGTGGGTCATCGTGTGGTTGCCCAGCTCATGCCCCTCGTCCACCAGCCGCTGCATCGTGCCGCTGAACATATCGACCCGCTCGCCCACCATGAAGAAGGTGGCGTGTGCGCCGCGTTCCTTCAGACCGTCGAGCAGGGTCGCCGTCAGGCCGTCGGGATAGCCGCTGAGCGCGCCGGTCGGCCCATCGTCGAAGGTGAGCGCGACATACACATCGGCCTCCGGGATGTCGCCGCCGATCGCGGGCGTCAGCCCATCCTTGAGCGAGGATAAATAGGCTTTTTTGCTGTCCATGCCATCCAGCGACATGGCCGTGAAGGCGAACGCGCCGTCGCCCAGATCGGTATAGACCGTGCCGGTCAGCGCAGCGAACAGCGGCGCGGACACATAGAACACCTCGGTCTCCTCGTCCTGATAGACGGTGCAGTCCTCGCCCTTGACGCGCTTGCCGTCCACGGTCGCGTGGCCGCTCGCCTGCACGGTGGACGAAACGCCGCCGCACATCACGCTCCATGCGTCCCGTCCATCGAACGAGGCCGAGCCGCCCAGCGCGGCGATCGCCGCCTTGAGCGGGACGAACGGCACACCGTCCTGCACGCACGCAGGCACGCCGCGTGCACCGTCTGCCTCGCGCATCGGCTCGATCGCGCCGCCCGTCAGCAGCTTATCCGACTCGACCCGCATGACGATACTGCCCGTTCGGAGCTGCTCCATCGACGGACCGAGCACCGCGAGCGCCTGCGCGGCGGCCGACTCGCGCTTTTTCTCGTCCAGCGGCTCTTTCGACCGAACGACCAAGACGAGGTCGCCCTGTGCGGCGTCCAGCTCGCTCAGCTGCCACGAAAAGGCTTGGCACAGGTCGCGCACCGGGACATAGACCGCTCCATCGATCGCCACGGCGGCGGCAGACAGCTGTCGGCTCTCCTCGCCGTGCTGCATCGTGCGGCTGCCTGTTTCGATCTGCACGGTGTTCGTCTGATCGGAGGCCACTGCACGCACGCCGGGCTGCTCCCATGTCAGCTCGAGCCCCATCGCATCGCACAGCTCTTGGAGCGGCACCATCGCGCCGCCGTCCGTCCCGCGATAGGGCGTGCCGCCCGCCTCGACCACCGTGCCGTTCAGATAGGCTGCGGTATCGCCGATCTGGTAGGCCAGCACGCTCCGTCCCCCACCAAAGACTGCGCCGGCCGCCCCCTTGACGACATGGAACATAGCCGGCACGGCGAGCACCACCACCAAGATCAGTGCGATCAGCACCCCGTAGTGACTGTTTCGTCGGCGACGATACCTCGACCGGTACCCCGATCGATAACGCATGATAGATCCCTTCCCTTCCTACTTTTATCTGCCATCGGCTCTATTCAGACATTATAGCACCAAATACCTAGCAGGAAGGTTACAGTATCGTTAATTTTCTCTGCCCGCAGCGCCGATCGCCCGCTCGAGCAGCTGCACGCCCGCGCCCAGCAGGTGCGGCCCGACATAGACGCCCAGCGTGCAGTCGATCTCGCCCTCGGTGAAATACGCATGGTCAGGCAGGGCTTTTTGCGCCATGCGGCGGATCTCCTTGAGCTCGCTCGGCGCGTCGCCGTGCGCGACCGCCAGATTGAACCGCACGCCGCGCGGCACGTGGGCGGCGGCCATCTGCACCAGCTTTTGCATCGCGGCCTTGCGCCCGCGCACCTTGGCCACATTGACCAGCTCGCCGTCCTCGGTGAAGGAGATGATCGGCTTGATCTGCAACAGCGTGCCCGCCACCGCCGAGATCTTGCCGATGCGCCCGCCCTTTTGCAGATATTCCAGCGTATCGACGCTGAAATACGGATAGGTGTCCCGCAGCAGCGGCGGTATCGCCCGCAGCAGCTCGTCCCATGTCCAGCCCTGCTCGATCCACCGCGCCACCTGCAACACGGTCATGCCCATGCCGAGCGAGCCGCTGCGCGTATCGAACGCCGCGACCTCCAGCCCGGGCGTCTGCTCGCCGATCAGCCGCACCAGATTGTAGGTGCCGCTCAGCCCGCTGGACAGCTGGAGCGCGATCACGCGGGCATAGCCCGCCTTCTTGATCGCAGCGAACGCCGCCTCGACCGACGCGCCATCCGGCAGCGTGGTCTTGGGGATCTCCTGCGGCAGACGGCGATAGACCTCGCTCGGCGTGATGTCGATGCCGTCGGCATACTCACCGTCGGCGAACACCAGCTTGAGCGGCACGACATGGATACCATAGCGCCGCACCAGCGCCGGTGCGATGTCCGCGCAGGAATCCGTCAGCAGCGCGATCTTTTGTTCGTTCATCCGTATCCTCCTCATCGTTATAACTCCTCGCCCGCGCTCCAGTCGATCAGGTGCGGCGATACCGGCGGCTCGCTCTCGTCCGGCGGCGCGACCTTGACGCCGAAAAAGTCATACCACTGGCCGCAGCGCGTGCACTGCCAAGCCGTGGCCGCTGTCTCGTCCATGATGTATATCTCATCGCCACATCCACAGGTCAGGATGGTCATATCGATCCTCCTTTTTTCGTGATCCGCACGCTGGCTGCGGCGGTTTTATTTCTTAGTATAGCACAGCCCATCGCAAAAGTCGAACGCTTTCCCGCGCCGATAGAGAAAGACCCGGCCGCGTGGGCAGCCGGGTCGGGTCGCGTGGTCTCAGGTCGGGGTCTGGCCGGTCTCCGGGATCGCGCCGTGCCGATAGACGGTGGCGGTGATGTTGCTGTACAGGAACTCGGTCGCCGTGCTGACGATCTCCAGCGTGGACGGAACGGTGGTGACGGTGAACGGCAGCATGAAGGTCTGATCGACCGTTTCGGTCGAGGTGTGGAAGGTGAACTGGGTCGATCCGCCTTGGAGCGTCGTGCCGTTGAGCTCGGCCACGGTGATCAGGTTCATCGGGAAGGTCACGCCGTTGGCCGGTGCGAACGCGCCGTTGAACGCCAGCGTATACAGCCCGGTCTGGGTGATCGAGATGGTCGTGGTGTCATCCGTGTGCTGGACTGCGTCGCCGTAGCTGAGCGAAGTGCGGTCGAGCACCAGCGCTGTCTGCCCCGTAGCCGGGTGCGGCGGCGTGGAATAGGCGGACAGCAGCTCGGTCGGGCTGGTGCCGCCGGTCGCGCCCGTGGGACCGGTAGGGCCTGTCGCGCCTGTTGCGCCAGTGGCACCAGTTGCGCCAGTTGCAC
>JAUNJI010000033.1 GCA_030533295.1 Eubacteriales bacterium | reverse complement strand
CGGTGGCCGCGCCCGCACCGGCGGCCGCGCCCGCGCCCGCACCGGCGGCACCGGCTGCACCGGCGGGCGGCGAGGTCGTCGCCGCGCCCATGCCCGGCACGATCCTGGACGTGCGCTGTGCGCCCGGACGAGCGGTCAAGGGGGGCGACGTGCTGTTCATCCTCGAGGCCATGAAGATGGAAAATGAGATCTGCGCACCGCATGACGGTACGATCGGCGCGGTCAGCGTGCAAAAGGGCGCGGCGGTCGATACAGGTGCGGCGCTCTGCACGATGTGACAGGGGGCGTGGATGATGCAATTTTCGTTTATCGACGCGCTGAGGGAGATCTTAGCGGGGTCGGGACTGGTCGCGCTGACCCATGACCCGCGCAGCCTCATCATGATTTTGATCGCGTTCGTGCTGCTCTATCTGGGCATCGGCAAAAAGTTCGAGCCGCTGCTGCTCGTGCCGATCGCGTTCGGTATCCTGCTGGCCAACTTTCCGATCACCGGCCTGCTGGCGCCGCCGACGGACGGCAACAGCCCCGGTATGCTGTGGGTGTTCTATCAGGGCGTGCAGCACGCGATCTATCCCTCGATCATCTTTTTGGGCATCGGCGCGATGACCGACTTCGGTCCGCTGATCGCCCGCCCGTCCTCGCTGCTGCTGGGCGCAGCGGCGCAGCTCGGCATCTTCGCGGCCTTCCTGCTGGCGCTGGCGCTGGGCTTCCCGAGCGCGGTCGCGGCCGCGATCGGCATCATCGGCGGCGCGGACGGCCCGACGGCGATCCTGGTCGCCTCGCGGCTGGCGCGGGACTATCTGCCCGCGATCGCGATCGCAGCCTATTCGTATATGGCGCTGATCCCGATGATCCAGCCGCCGCTCATGCGGCTGCTCACCACCGAGAAAGAGCGCGCGATCAAGATGGAGCAGCTCCGCCCGGTCTCGAAGGCCGAAAAGATCGTGTTCCCGATCGCGGTCGCGACCGTGGTCATCCTGCTGATCCCGGACACCGCGCCGCTGATCGGTATGCTCATGCTGGGCAACCTGCTGCGCGAGTGCGCCGTGACCGATCGCCTGTCGGACACCGCGCAAAACGCGCTGTGCAACATCGTGACGATCTTCCTCGGTCTGTCGGTCGGCTGCAAGGCGGTCGCCGACACCTTCCTGACGTGGGAGACGATCAAGATCATCGTGCTCGGCCTGATCGCGTTCTCGTTCTCGACGATCGGCGGCCTGCTCTTCGGTAAGATCATGTGCAAGCTGACCGGCGGCAAGGTCAACCCGCTGATCGGCTCGGCGGGCGTGTCCGCCGTGCCGATGGCGGCGCGCGTGTCGCAGATGGAAGGGCAGAAGGCCAACCCGGCCAACTTCCTGCTGATGCACGCGATGGGGCCGAACGTGGCCGGTGTCATCGGCTCGGCCGTGGCCGCGGGCTTCATGCTCAAGGTGTTCGGCGCATAAGTGATACAGAGCCCTGCTGCGGGGCGTCGGAAATTTCCGGCGCTCCGCGCTTTTTTTGTGCGGCAAAGCGCGTTCGGCGGCCGTTTTCGGGCGCTGCTGTTGACAAGATCCGCCAAACTGGTATAATGATGATAGTAATGAACGGGTGGTCTTTATTGTGCAGGTATTGAAGGATGAACTCAGGCACCGCATCTTGCTCGAAGCGCAGCATCTGTTTTTGCAGCGCGGGTACGATCGCACCTCGCTGCAAATGATCGCGGACAAGGTCAACATCAGCAAGAGCAACCTCTATCACTATTTCAAAAACAAGGAAGAGCTGTTCTATGAGCTGACCGACGGCGCGGCCGAGGGGCTGCGCAAGCTCGTGCTGCGGCTGCGGGACAAGCGCTTCGATCTGCACACCGGCCAGCGGGAATATCAGGTGCTGCTGACCGAGGAGGTGCTCTCGCTGCTGCTGGCGGAAAAGTATGGGCTGCTGCTCATCATGGAGCAGGCGCAGGGCACGCGCTATGCCGCGCTGCGGCCGGGGCTCATCGACCTGCTGGCGGCCAAGATCACGCCGCTGCTGGCCGACGATGCCGATGCCGCGCTGCTCGCGCAGATCATGGCGCAAAACCTGATCGACGGGATGGTGCAGGTGCTCAAGAGCCGCATCCGCCCGCGCGAGGTGCGCGCCGGTCTCCACCGTCTGGTGGAATATCACACCCACGGGATCGAGGCGCTGCTCGGCTGAGCGGCGCTCTTTTTTTCGCCATAAAAAAGAACGGTCGTTCATTATTCGGCTTTCGGTCGGCGAAAGACGACGGCTTTCGCGTTCTAGCCGCCGTTCGCCCTGCATAGATTGGACTAGTCAAAGCGTCAACAGGCAGGGGGGACGACGGTGAAAGGATCGCCAGAGGAGCGCACGATCGAGCTCGCGCGCTATATGATCGAGCAGAACGCGACCGTGCGCCAGACGGCAGCGCGGTTCGGCGTGTCCAAATCGACCGTGCACAAGGACATCACGACGCGGCTCAAGCAGCAGAACGCGGTGCTCTATGCGCAGGTGCAGGCCGTGCTGCGCACCAACAAGCAGGAGCGCCACATCCGCGGCGGGCTGGCCACGCGGGCGAAATACCGCGCACAGGCGGCGCACCGGCAGCGCACGGCGCAGATCTGAAAAAAACACCGGCCACCCCCATGCAGGAGATGGCCGGTGCAGCGCATCGGATCAGAGCACGCCCAGCTCGTGGGCGCAGTTGGTGCAGACGTTCTTGTTCTTGTAATGGATGAGGTCTTTCGCGTCGCCACAGAAGATGCAGGAAGGCTGATATTTCCGGAGGACGATCTGATCGCCTTCCACGAAGATCTCCAGCGAATCCTTGACGTCGATATGCATCGTGCGCCGTAGTTCGATCGGGAGCACGATGCGGCCCAACTCATCGACTTTGCGAACGATCCCGGTGTTTTTCATGATGAAACACTCCTTCATTGTAATTTGCTATCACCGATATATATCATCAAACTCCCGGAGGGGGGCTAAACGAGGAAGAGAGGGGGAGGTAGCCGATGCTATCCGCTATCTGGGTGGCGTTCTTGGTGCTGGCCGTGGTTTGCGGCGCGGCGAATGACCGGCTGGAGCAGGTGACTGCGGCAGTCGGCAGCGGCGCAGCGGAAGCGGTCACGCTGGCGATCAGCATCGCCGGGCTGATGTGCTTCTGGAGCGGGATGATGGAGCTGCTCCGAGCCTCGGGCGCGGCGACCAAGCTGGCGCGGCTGCTCACGCCGCTGTTGCGGCCGTTGTTCGGCCGGGCGGCGGGCGACCGCGAAGCGATGGAGGCGGTCAGCGCCAATGTGACGGCCAATCTGCTCGGCCTGTCCAATGCGGCGACGCCGCTGGGGCTGCGGGCGGTCGATCGGCTGTATACGCTCGCGGGGCGGCGCGGCGCACCGGATACGGTGCTCACGCTGATCACGCTCAACACTACGTCGATCCAGCTCATCCCCTCGACGGTGGCCGCCGTGCGTGCCGCCTGCGGGGCGCGTGCGCCCTTCGACATCATGGTGCCGGTCTGGGGCGCGTCGATCGCGTCGGTCGTCGTGGTGCTGGTGTGCAGTCGCCTGCTGCGGCCGCTGTTCCCGGAAGGGAAATAAGGGGTGATGGGCAGACCGATCATGCTTTGTATTATTGCATACGGGCGGCGTAAATTTTGTCGAATTGCCTCTTCTTTCCAAAAATATTTCCAAAATGTTACTGTTCGGTGTCGAAGCGCGAGGAGGATAGCCGATGTCTGTGTTGCGATCTGCACTGATCCCGGCGCTGCTGGCCGCGATCGCGCTCTATGCCCAGTGGCAGGATGTCGATGTGTTCCCGACCTTCGTGCGCGGCGCGAAGGCCGGTCTGCGGACGGCCGTGGGCATCCTGCCCACGATGGTGGGGATGCTGACCGTCATCTATATGCTGCGCGCCTCGGGCGCGATCGATCTGGCGGCCGCCGTGCTCGCGCCGGTGTTCCAGCTGCTGGGCATCCCCAAAGAATGTGCCACGCTCGCCCTGCTCAAGCCGGTCAGCGGCGGGGGCGGGCTGGCGCTGGGCAGCGAGATCATGCAGCGCTGCGGCGCGGACAGCTACGCGGGTCGTGTGGCGGCGGTCATGCTGGGCGCATCGGAGACCAGCCTGTACACGATCGGCCTGTACAGCGGCCATCTGGGGCTGGGGCGCACGCGCTACGCCGTGTGGGCGGCGCTTTGCGCCGACCTGACCGCCTTCGTCGTGTCGGCGGCGTTGGTGCGGGCGTTTTTCGCGGCTGGCGCATGACCGAACGTGTCGGTCAAAGCAGCACTGGTCATATTATACCGTGTTTATCGACGAAATGCCAGAGAGGATGGAAAAATTTGTCGATTTGGACAAAGCAGCGGGGGCGATCGCCGCCCGGATACGGGAAAAAAGCTGCAATCGTGTCAGGATGAAAAAAAGCCCCTGTGCAAAAATGCACAGGGGCTCGATGTGCGCGTTAGCGCAAGATCACTTGACGATCTCCTTGCCGAAGGGGCCATCGTACTCGAAGAAGCCCTTGCCGGACTTGACGCCCAGCCAACCGGCGCGCACCATCTTGCGCATCAGCGGATGCGGACGGTACTTCGGATCGCCGGTCTCGCGGTACAGGGTCTCCATGATCGCGAGGTTGACATCGTGACCAACGAGGTCGGCGGTGTGGAGCGGGCCAGCCTTCATGCCGGCGCCCAGCTGCATCGCGACATCGATGTCGGCCGGGGAGGCGATGCCGTCGGCGACGATGCCCATCGCCTCGTTCATCATCGGGATCAGGATGCGGTTGACGACGAAGCCGGGACCCTCGTTGACAGCGACCGGGGTCTTGCCCAGCGAAGCCATCAGCTCGAAGGCGGTCTTGAAGGTCTCGTCCGAGGTCTGGATCGCGCGGGTGACCTCGACCAGCTTCATGATCTGCGCCGGGTTGAAGAAGTGGCAGCCGATCACCTTATCCGAGCGAGAGACCGCAGCGGCCAGCTCGGTGGGGGACAGCGCAGAGGTGTTGGAGCCGAAGATGGTGTGCGGCGGGCAGATGCCGTCCAGCTCACGCAGCAGCTCCTTCTTGAGATCCATGCGCTCGAGGATGACTTCCATCACGAAGTCGGCGTCCTTGGCCTCCTGACGATCGACAGCGGTGGTCAGACGCGCCAGACGAGCCGCCTTCTCCTCCTCTGCGAGCTTGCCCTTGGACACGAGGAACGACAGGTCGCCCTCGATGATGGAGACACCGCGATCGATGAACTCCTGCTTGACGTCGAACAGCTTGACATCATGGCCTGCGTTGAGGAAAACTTCCGCGATGCGAGCGCCCATGTTGCCAGCGCCAAATACACAAATATTCATTGGTTATCCCTTTCCCTTTCTTTCGTCGGTATCGCAGCCGGGCTGCGATCGGTTTACTTGTTCTGGAATTGCTTGGCCGGCTTGTCGCGATCCTTGTTGAGGAACCACGCCATGCCATACTTCTGATCCTCGGTGGCGAAGCACTGACCGAATACGTTGCCCTCGAACTTGAGCGCAGAGTTCAGGTCGGTCTGCATACCAACGTTGACGGCCTCCTTGACGAGCGAAACGGCGATCGGGGCCTGCGCCGCGATCTCCTCGGCCAGCTTCATGGCCTCGTCCATCAAAGTGTCGAGCGGATAGACGTAGTTGACCAGACCCATGTCCAGCGCCTGCTGTGCGGTGTAGTTCGCCCGCGCCGTGTACAGCATCTCCTTGGCCTTGCCCAGACCGACGATGCGCGCCAGGCGCTGCGTGCCGCCGCAGCCCGGCGTGATGCCCAGACCGACCTCGGGCTGGCCGAACATCGCGTTTTCGGACGCGAGGCGGATGTCGCAGCTCATCGCCAGCTCACAGCCGCCGCCGAGGCAGAAGCCGTTGATCGCCGCGATGACCGGGCGCTTGAAGTTCTCGATCTTCCAGCATACGCGGTTGGAGTTGTTGCCGAAGAACTTGCCCTCCTCGACGGAAAGCGTGGACATCTCCGCGATGTCGGCGCCGGCGACGAAGGAGTTGACCGTCTTGCCCTTCTTGTTGACGACAGAGGAACCCGTCAGGACGACACAGTAGACATCATCCATCCCGGCGACCTCGTCGAAGGCCTGCTCGAGCTGAGCGTACATATCGGTCGAGAGCGCGTTCATCGCCTGCATATGCTCGATCTTGACGACGGCTACATGACCCTTTTTCTCAACTACTACATCAGTCATTGGTAAGACTCCCTTTCAGAGCGTTCAAGTGGTTGGCAGGCGACCGCGCGCGCCGCCGAAGCGGCGTGCGCGGTGCCTTCGATCTCTTCGATCCGGTGGAACGTGCGTGTGGGTTTTACTTGCAGAGCTCGTCGCGCTCGACGATGAGCGCCTCGCCCATGCCGCCGCCGATGCACATGGTGGCCAGACCGATGGTCAGGTCGCGCTTGATCATCTCGTGGATCAGCGTGGTGGTGATACGGCAGCCAGCCGCGCCGATCGGGTGGCCGAGCGCGATCGCGCCGCCGTTGACGTTGACCTTGTCCATGTCGAAGCCGAGGGTGGTGTTGACCGCAGCGGCCTGCGCAGCGAACGCCTCATTGGACTCGATCAGGTCGAGATCGGCGACGGTCAGACCGGCGCGGGACAGCGCCTGACGGGTGGACTCGATCGGGCCGACGCCCATGATGGACGGATCGCAGCCGACAGAGCCGTGCGAGCGGATCTTGGCCAGCGGCTTGAGGCCGTGCGCCTTGACGAAGTCCTCGGACGCGATGATCATCGCCGCGCCGGCGTCGTTGATGCCGGAGGCGTTGCCCGCGGTCACGGTGCCGTCCTTCTTGAACGCCGGACGGAGCTTGGCCAGACCCTCGAGCGTGGTCTGCGCGCGGCAGTGCTCGTCGGTGTCGAACACGATGGTCTCCTTCTTCTTCTTGACCTCGATCGGGACGATCTCGTCCTTGAAGCGGCCGGACGCGATCGCCTTGGCAGCCTTCATCTGGGAGTCGTAGCCGAGCTGATCCTGCATCTCGCGGGTGATGCCGTACTTCTCCGCGACGTTTTCCGCCGTGATGCCCATATGGTACTGGTTGAACACGTCGAACACGCCGTCATAGACCATCATATCGACCAGCTTGACGTCGTTCATGCGTGCGCCCCAGCGCATATTGCGGGAGATGTACGGTGCGCCGGACATGGACTCGCAGCCACCGACCAGCATCATCTGGTCATCCCCGGAGCGGATGATCTGAGCGCCGAGCGAGATCGCGCGCATCGACGAGCCGCAGACCTTGTTGAGGGTCATCGCCGGGGTCTCGAGCGGCATCCCGATGCCGAGCGACACCTGACGGGCGACGTTCTGGCCGACGCCGCCCTGCAGCACCTGACCGAAAACGACCTCGTCGATGGCGGCCTTGTCTACGCCGGCGCGCTCGACAGCGGCGTTGGCCGCGGCGATGCCGAGCTGAGCAGCGGGCACATCACGCAGGGTGCCACCGTAGGTGCCGATAGCGGTGCGGGCAGCGGAACAGATGTAAACATTCATTGCACAACTTCTCCTTTTCTCCACTTTTGTTGCATAGCCCTGTTCGCAAAAGCAAACTTATAATTATTTTACCAGATCGCGCGGAAAATGCAAGTGGTTTCGGTACGATCGCACGAAGAAAATTTCAAAATACCCAGCTTTTTCCAATTTAGAAAGGGAAAGGAAAGGGAAAGGGGCGGAAAAAGCGGGATGTCAATCGTTCGCCAGACCCATCAGCTCGTCGCGGAAGATCCGCGCGTCCATCTGCTTGATGGTGCCGTCCGGCTGGTAGGCGATCTGCGGGGTGAACTCCATTTGGTCGAGGATCTGGGTCTGCAGGTCGATGCCGGGCGCGATCTCGATCAGCGTGACGCCCGCGGGGCGCAGCTCGAACACGGCGCGCTCGGTGATGTACAGCACGGGCTGACCGACCTTGTTGGCATAGATGCCGGAGAAGGTGATGTGCTCGACTTCCTTGACGAATTTCTTCTTTTCGCCCTCTTGCAGGATGTGGATCGCGCCGTCGGCGACCTCGACCTTGAGCCCTTTGGCCGTGAAGGTGCCGCAGTAGCAGACCTTTTTGGCGTTCTGGGTGATGTCCACGAAGCCGCCCGAGCCCGCCAGACGGGTGCCGAACTTGGACACGTTCAGGTCGCCGTTGGGCGCAGTCTCGGCCAGACCGAGGAAGGCGATGTCCAGACCGCCGCCCTGATAGAAGTCGAACTGCACGTTGTGCTCGAGGATGGCCTCGGCGTTGGCCGATGCGCCGAACTGCGGACCCGCCAGCGGGATGCCGCCGATCGGACCGGCCTCGACGGTCAGGGTCATCTTGTCCGCGATGCCCTCCTCGGCCGCGACGTTGGCGATCTGCTCGGGCATACCGGTGCCGAGGTTGACGATCGCGTCGTTGGGCAGCTCCATCGCCGCCCGGCGGGCGATGACCTTGCGCTGGTTGAGCGGGATGGTCGGGATCGCGTCGAGCGGGATCGTGTACTCGCCCGCGGCCGCGCCGTCATAGGGCACGCCGATGCACTGCATATTGTCCTCGTCCGTGCCGATGACGACCGCATCGACGTAGATGCCGGGGATCTTGACCAGCTTGGGATCGAGCGAGCCCGCCGCGACGATCTTCTCGACCTGCACGATGACCTTGCCGCCCGAGTTCTTGCACGCCTGCGCCATCGCGGTCACGTCCAGCGGGCCGACCTCGCGGTGCACGGTGCAGTTGCCGCGCTCGTCGCAGTAGGACGCGCGCAAAAAGACGACATTGATCGGGAAGCCCTTGTACAGCAGGCGCTCCTGCCCCTCGAGCTCGACGATCTTGACCAGATCTTCCTTGGTCACGTCGTTGAGCTTGCCGCCGCCGTTGCGGGGGTCGGCGAAGGTGTACAGGCCGACGTGGGTGATGGTGCCGATGTTGTGCGCGGCGATGTCGCGGTACATATGGCTGATGACGCCCTGCGGCAGGTTGTACGCCTCGATTTTGTTCTCGAGCGCGAGCTTGCCCAGACCGGGCGCGCGATCCCAGTGGCCGCCGATGACGCGCTTGACCATGCCCTCGTGGGCGAAGTGGTCGCCGCCCGAGCCGGGCGTGCCGCGGAAGCCCTGTCCCGCTGCATAGAACAGCGTCAGATCACGGGGGTGGCCGGTCTCCAGAAAGCGTTTTTCCAGTGCCTTGGACAACGTTTCCGGGCAAGCGCAGCTGACGAAGCCACCGGTCGCGATGGTGTCGCCGTCCTGTACGCGGAGGGCAGCTTCCTCCGCCGAGATGATGTTTACTTTCTTCATTTGGATCATCCTCCTCGATAATCACAGCCTTGTTCGACAAAGGCAAGGGATCGCGCTGGGGTCGGCGAGCTGTTCGATCGTGGCGATCGCTGCCGGCAGTTCGGCCGCCGCGGTGAGGATGATGCGATGAGAGGCATCGATCTCCTCATACAGATAGGGGCAGCCGGTGCAGCCGCGGATGATGAGCAGCACGTCGTATCGGACGCCTGTCTCCGGGTAAGAGAAGGTGGCCACGCCGGAGAGAGCGTCCCGCACAGCGGCATAGGCCGCACCGCGATCATACCGGGGATTGCAGCCGCCGCAGAACTTGACAGCGCAGCGTAGCATGGTCGTTCTCCCTCCTTTTTGGTATGAAATGGGTAAAAATAGGCACTCACGGGCGTTCCATGAGTGCCTATGATCCGTCAGATCACTGGATACGGGCGATCTTCTTGGCCAGTTCCTTCTTCATCTCGAGGTTGGACTGGCGTGCGATCATGATGCGCTGCGCCTGCGGCGAGCCGGCACCGTGCATGGACTCCGGCAGGTACCCGACGGCTGCCGTGCCCATGGTCATGTTCTCGATCAAGCGGAGGACGCGCATACGGTCCTCGGTCGGGACGGAGGCCACGCCCTTGAGGTACTTCTCGATGTACGGCTTGAGCGCCGGGTTGCGATAGTCGGCCTCGGAGGGCTGCGTCACCATCAGGCCGCCCGCCAGATCCTGCGCCAGACGCGCGATCTCATACGGGAAGCGGGTGACGTTCTGCTTGCAGACGTTGGCCAGCAGCAGGTCGATCAGATAGTTGCCCGCCTTGGTCTTGGTGCCCTGGCTGGAGCACGCGATGCCGCAGCAGTACAGCGTCTCGTTCAGGTGGGTCATCTCGATCAGCTTGTCCTTGACGTGGCTGGCCTTGGACGAGCCCGCCATGTCGCCCGCCAGCGCGGTCGCGCCGATCAGCACGTCGCCCACGCCGACCTTGCAGCCGCCGTAGGACTGGCGGTGATAGCCCGCGAAACGCTCGACGATCATGCCGGCGAACTGCACCTCGCCGTTGAGGAAGATGCGGTCGTTCGGCACGAACACATGATCGAAGATGACCAGCACCTCGTGGCCGCCATAGACCTTGTTGCCCACGTCGATGTCGTTATACTGCTCGGTCTTGCGGGTGTCGCAGGACTGGCGGCCGTAGATCAGCGTGATGCCCTCGGAATCGGTCGGGATGGCGAAGGAGATCGCGTAATCCTCGTCGCCCTCGCGCATCGAGATGGTCGGCATGACCAGCACCTCGTGCGAGTTGACGAAGCCGGTCTGGTGCGCCTTGGCGCCGGTGACGTACACACCGTCGGCCGTGCGCTCGACGACGTGCAGGAACAGGTCGGGGTCGGCCTGCTTGGAGGGCGCCAGCGAGCGGTCGCCCTTGACGTCGGTCATCGCGCCGTCCACGGCCAGATCCTCGTCCTGCACGCGGGTGAGGAACTTGACGAAATTCTCGTGGTACTTGGTGCCGCAGGCCTCGTCGATCTCATAGGTCGAGGAGAACACGGCGTTCATCGCGTCCATGCCCACGCAGCGCTGGAAGCAAGCCGCGGTCTTTTGGCCGAGCAGGCGCTGCATCTTGACCTTTTTGATCAGGTCGTCGGTGGACTGGTGCATATGGGTGAAGCGGTTGATCTTCTTGCCGGAGATATGGCTGGTCGCGGTCATCAGATCCTCATACTGGGGATCCTCGGCCAGCTCGTAGGTCGCGGCGAAGGAATTGAGCGACGGACGGATGATCGGGTCATCCACCGGATCTTCGACTTTCTCGCCGAACATATACAGGTTCAGCTTGAGCGCACGCAGGGACTCGATATACTGGTCTTTGGTCATCATAGCGATCAGGTATCCTTTCTTTTTTTCATTCTTGCGGGGAAAATGTTGCCCTTTTTATAAAAACAGGGCAGGGACGCGGGGGTCCCCGCCCTGTGCAGGCGAAACGCTTAGAAGCACTCGCGATAGACGCGCTCGCTCAGCTCTACGCTCCACGGGCGGTAGGAGTTGGTGATCAGACGCTGCTGGTTGGCCTCGACAGACACCGGGAAGGACTTGATGTCCTCCTCCTTGAAGCCGTACTCATGCAGCGGCTTGAGCGGCAGCACCTTTTCGAGGGTGACGTTGAGCGTGCGCAGCGCATCGTCCTTGGAGCAGCCCAGGCAGCGGGCGACGATCTCCTTGAACTTGCCCAGCTCGCCGTCCGGCTGATACTCGTCGTACATCTCGAGGATCTTGCTGAACAGCGCATAGTTGGACTCGCCGTGCGGGACGTGGTAGGTGCCGCCGAGCGGGAAGGACATGGCGTGCACGGTCGCGCAGCCGGCCTTGAGGAAGGCGATACCGGCGAACAGCGACGCGGTGACGAACTCGCCGAGGTAGTCCATGCGCGCCTCGGGGCCTTCGAGCGCGATGCGGCGGAAGCCCTCGAGGATCATCTCGGCCGCCTTGACCGAGTACATCTCGGAGGTGACGGTCTTGCGGTGCGGCGACAGGAAGGACTCGGTCGCGTGGATCAGCGCATCGATCGCCGAAGCAGCGAAGGGCTTGTAGGGCAGGGTCTTGAGCAGGTCGGGCACGAGGCAGACCTTGTTCGGGATGATGTCGTCGGACACCAGACCGAGCTTGGTCTCGCCGCCGGTCAGCTGGCCGTCCTTCTCATCCTTGACGATGGCGACCGAGATGTTGGTGACCTCGGAACCGGTGCCGCAGGTGGTCGGGATCGCGATGACCTCTTTTTCGTGCACGACGGGCTCGCGCTTGAAGTACAGCTCATGTACCGAGGAGGGGCGCTTGCAGCCGAGCAGCTTGCACAGATCCATGATCGCGCCGCCGCCGACCGCGATGACACGGTCGTAGGAATCGTAGGGGATCGCCTCGTACATCGTCTCGATCATGGCCTCCGACGGCTCGCCAGCGCCGAACTTCTCTTGGAACACGAACTTGCTGGTCAGGCCGAGCTCTTCCATGAAGGGCTTATAGATGAATTCGTTGGTCAGGACGACGTCGCGGTCGCCGAGCTTGAACTCCGCAGCGAAGTCGGCGAAGTTCGCGAACTTGTAAATGGTCGGGGCGATGACGATCTCTCTCTTGTCCTGCATCAGGGAAGCGCTGAAAGCATCCATAGCCATAATTGAACATCTCCATTTCTAAAAAATTCCGTGGCCTGTCAGGCCATTTGCCTTGGGGAAGGAACATGCCATTCCGATAGTCTTATTGTAACAGGTCGCGGCGCGGACTTCAACAGGATCGAACAAAAAAATAACCAAAAATTGACCAACATCTCCTGTGCAAAAAGACGATAAAAAGATCCCGCCTTTGCAGTACGGGATCATTTTATCGCATCGCGCTTGATTTGTAAATGGGATCTTCGTGGAAAATGCTGAAAAGTTTTCTGGCGGGGCGGGGGCCGTTTAGTCGTTTTGCGAAAAGCGGCTGAGGAAGGCCCGCGTGCGCTCGTTTTGGGTGTTCTCGAACAGCGCGGTGGGGCTGCCCTGCTCGACGATCACGCCCCCGTCCATGAACAGCACATGGTCGGCCACGTCGCGGGCGAAGGCCATCTCGTGGGTGACGATGATCATCGTGGTGTGCTGCTCGGCGAGGTGGCGGATGACCTTGAGCACCTCGCCGGTCAGCTCGGGATCGAGCGCCGAGGTCGGCTCGTCGAAGCACAGGATGTCCGGCTGGAGGGCGAGCGCCCGCGCGATCGCCACGCGCTGCTGCTGGCCGCCCGAGAGCTGGTGCGGATAGTGGCCCATGCGCCCCTCGAGGCTCATGCGGCTGAGCAGCTCGATCGCGCGTTGCTCGATCTCCTCTTGGATGGCGCGCTTGTTCTGCTTGTAGTCCGGCCGCTCCTTGGCCAGCAGCAGGCTGGCGAGCATGACGTTCTCCAGCGCGGTGTACTGCGGGAACAGGTTGAACGACTGGAACACCATGCCGAAGTGCAGGCGGCGCTTGCGGATCTCGGCATCGCTCTTGGCGGCGCGGTCGGCCGCGTCGAACAGCGTTTGGCCGTTGACCGCGATCCGGCCGCCGTCCGGCTTTTCCAAAAAGTTCAGGCAGCGCAGCAGCGTGGTCTTGCCCGAGCCGGACGAGCCGATGATCGCCAGCGCCTTGCCGCGCTCGAGCGAAAAGCTGATGTCCTTGAGCACTTGGGTGGAGCCGAAGCTCTTATTGATGTGATCGACTGCGAGAATAGGCATCGTGGCTCCCTCCTTATACGCGGAAATAATCCATTTTCTTTTCCAGCCAGCCGAACAGCAGCGTCAGCACGCCGCAGAACAGCAGGAAGAACAGCGCGGTCGAGAACAGCGGCCAGATCAGCCCCTTGGTCGCGTACTCCTTGCTCATCATGATGATCTCCTTGGTCGCGATGACGTTGGCCAGCGCGGTGTCCTTGATGAGCGTCATGAATTCGTTGCCCATCGGCGGGATCACGCGCTTGATGACCTGCAACAGCGTGACCTTGAAGAAGATCTGCGCCTTGGTCATGCCGAGCACCTGCCCGGCCTCATATTGGCCGCGCGGGATCGACTGGATGCCGCCGCGATAGATCTCGGAAAAATAACAGGCGTAGTTGATGACGAACGCCATGCACACCGCGGTCACGCGGGGCAGCAGATCGCCGTCCCACAGCAGGCCGGGGCCGTAAAAGATGATGATGACCTGCAACATCAGCGGCGTGCCGCGGATGATCCAGACGAAGGTCTTGATCAGCGCGCGCAGCGGCGCGAAGCGGCTCATCGCCCCGAAGGCGATGACCAGCCCGAGCGGCAGCGCGAACAGCAGCGTGACGAAGAAGATCTGGCAGTTGAGGCCGAAGCTCTTGGTCAGGCTGGCGAAGATGACAGAGGCAGACATGAAAACTTCCCTTTCCCCCTATGCAGGCAGGCGGGGCAGCACGAAGATGCTGCCCCGCCTGCTGGTATTTCTGTTCGATGCACCAGTCACTCGGCGAGGTTGAGGCCGTATTTCTCGGCCAGCGCAGGCAGAGTGCCATCCTCGACCAGTTCCTTCATGACCTTGTTGACCTCGGTGCACAGATCGCTGCCCTTGCGGAAACCGATGCCGTACTCCTCGACCGACAGCTCCGCGCCGTCGATCATCATCAGGTCAGCGAAGTCGGTGCCCTCGCCGATCATGCTCTTGGCGAGCGTCCAGTCGAGGATCGCCGCGTCCGAAGCGCCCGACTCGATCTCGAGCAGCGCGTCGGTCTGCTTGCCCACGGTGGTCAGCGACGCCTGAGACAGATCGGGATCGGCCTCGACCGCCTGCTGGCCGGCCGAGCCGGACTCAGCCACCAGCTTGGCGCCGGCGAGCGACGCGGTATCGGTGAAGGTGTCCTTGTTGCTGTCCTTGATGACCACGACCTGCATATTCTTGACATACGGATCGGAGACCGCGATGTTCTGCGTCAGATCGTCGGTGATGGTCATGCCGTTCCAGATGCAGTCGATGCTCTTGGCATCGAGCTCGATCACCTTGGTGTCCCAATTGATCTCGACGAACTCGGGCTCGACATCCAGCTTGGCGCACACGGCCTGCGCGAACTCGGTGTCGAAGCCGGTGAACTGGCCGTTGGCATCGGTGTAGTTCATGGGCTCATAGACCGTGTAGCCGATGACCATCTTGCCGTTGTCCTTGACATAGGCCAGATCGCTGTCGGTCGCGGTCGCGCCGCCATCGGTCGCGCCGTCGTCGGCCGTCGCGTTGCTGTTGCCGCAGCCGGCCAGCAGAGAAAGGCTCATCGCACCGGCGAGCAGCATCGCCAGAAGTTTTTTGCTCTTCATAGAAGTCCCCTCCTGATATGTACTGAGAAAATTCATTTATCATTGTACCACTTTATCTTCAAAAATCAAGAGGATCTTTGCCGATCGGCGCGAATTTTCGCCCCTTGCCCGACGCCGCGCCCGGGCGGAGGGGCGGGCAGGCACGCGATCTGACCCTATAAAAAAGACGGGAACTGGCGATTTTGGAAAGGCCAATATCGCGGTATGATAGGGGCATCTCGAAAAAGAAGGTGCATGATATGACAGGGAACAAGCTGCGGTCGATCGTGTCGGCGGCGCTGTTGGCGGCGCTGACCACGGTGGCGACCATGGTCATCAAGATCCCAACGCCCACGCAGGGCTATATCCATCTGGGCGACGGCATGGTGTTGCTGTGCGGCATCCTGCTGGGGCCGGGACTGGGCGCGGTGGCCGCCGGTATCGGCTCGATGCTGGCCGACCTGTTCGGCGGGTATCTGGCGTGGGTGCCGGGCACGTTCGCGATCAAGGCGCTGACCGCGCTGGTGGGCGGCTGGCTGTATCACCGACTGACCCGGAGCGGCTGGGGCGGCGTGTCCCTGCGCGTGGCGCTGGCGGGCATCCCCGCCGAGCTCCTCATGGTCGGGGGCTACTACCTCTATGAATGGGGGATGCAGGTGCTCGCGGGCAGCGCGAGCGGGGCGGCGGCCGCCGCCGTGCTGGCGGGCGTGCCGTTCAACCTCGTGCAGGGGCTGGCGGGCGTGATCGTGGGCATGGTGCTGCTGCCCGTGCTCGCCCACGCGGGCGTGGGGCGGCTGATGCCGATCAAGGCCGAGTGAAATCGAAGAAAAACGCCAAAAGAGCCGCCTCGGGCGGCTCTTTTGGCGTGCGCGGCGCTCAGGCCAGCGCGACATATCGCTGGGGATCGACCGTTTCATCGTTGACGCGGATCTCGAAATGCAGATGCGGGCCGGTCGAGTTGCCCGTATCGCCCGACAGGGCGATCCGCTCGCCCTTGGTCACCACGTCCCCGACCGAAACGAGCAGTGCGCTGTTGTGGCCGTACAGCGTTTTGAAGCCGTTTTGGTGGTCGAGGATCAGATACTGCCCATAGCCGCCGTCCTGCGCCTCGGATACGACCACCCGGCCGTCGTCGGCGGCATAGACCGGCGTGCCCTCGTCCACAGCCAGATCGACGCCGCCGTGCAGCCGTCCCCACCGCCACTTGAACGCCGAGGCCAAGGTATATTGGCGCAGGGGCGCGGCGAACGAGCCGCTGCCGATGCCGACGTTGCGCGTGCCGACCTCGATGATCTCGTCGGTCGCGTCGCGGAGCACGGCGCGGGCGACGATCGTGCGGCCATGCTCCTCGCCGTCCACCGTTTCGATCTGGGCGGTGACGAGCGCCTGACCGGCGCTGCCTTTGCGCAGGGTGACGCGGTGGGTCTGGTCGCGCTGGTCGTTGGGCTGGGTGATGGTCTGATAGGGGATCGTCTCGGTATAGGTGACGGCGCGGGTCGCGGTCACGTCCAGCCGGGGCGCGAGATAGCGGTAGAGCGCGCCCCAGTCGGACACCAGACTGCGCTGCGCGACGACCGGATCGACGCGCACGTGTTGCAGGAAATCGGCATCCGTGTCGGCGGCCGTCGTGTACTGCGCCTTGACCCGGTCGAGCAGCGCCTGCGCGTCGGCGGCGGTGCGGCACGCGCCCACGCGGCTGCCATCGACCGAGATGACCGCCAGCGTGGCCAACTCGCCGCTCGCGTCGATGAGCGCCTCGCGGAGCGCGGCAGCCGACAGGAACTGCGCCGTCGGCGCGCGCAGCGGGCGGGTCTCGAGCTGCACAGGCAGGTCATAGGCCACGCCGGACAGCGACGCCGCGCTCTGCTCGAGCGCCGCGACGGCGGCGGGCAGCATGGCGGGATCGTCCACCAGCCCGATCGGCCTGCCGTCGGCCAGCACCAGCGTGCCCGCACGGGTCAGCAGCGCCCCCGGCACGAGCAGCAGCGGGATAAAGACCGCAGCGGCGCAAGCGGCGCGGCACTGTCCGACGCGGTGCAGCGCCCGTCCGAGCGCCGGCCACAGCGGCAGGTCGTACAGCAGGCCGATCAGCCGGTCGAGCAGCAGCACGAGGCGGATCAGTCCGTATAGCAGGCTGGAGAGCAGCCCGGAAAAAAGGATCGACAGGTATCGCATGACAGTAGTATGGGACGCGGGCGCGCGTCCGATGCCCTCCTTTCGGCGATCGAAGGTTACGATCTGGTAACAAAGGATAGCTTACGCAGCCGGAGGGGCGAAGTCATGCGAAACCTGTCGGTCGGTTCGCGGTTTTTTACTTTTTGATGGGCGTGCCGGTCAGATCGGTGGGGAAAAAGCGCGCATCGAGCGGCTTTTGCTGGTAATACCGCTCGAGCACGATGCGCTGGAGCGATACCGCGAGGGGCACGGCCGCGTCGAACAGGTCGCAGAACGAATCTGTCCGTTCGACATCGTTCGACATCCATGGTCGGTGCGCCTGATTGGCGCAATCGGCTGCGAGCGGCTGCGCCGAGGGGATCCGGGCGGCGGCCAGACCGGTCTTGCCGGTCAGGCGGTCGAGGTGCGCCAGATGGCCGCGCAGCTGCTCGCCGTGGTGCGCCAGCCGCAGGACGCGGCGCATATCGTGCAGCGACCGATAGACCGCCGCGGGCGACAGGCGCACGGCGCACGTCTCGCGCACGGCCTGCGCCAGCACGCGGGCGAGCACGATGCACTCGCTCGAGCCGGGGTCGAGCAGACGATAGGCTTTGTACTGCGTCGGGTCGGCGGTGATGTAACCGGCGATCATGATGCCGTCGATGTCGGTCTCGACCATGCGGCGGCGCGTTTCGGCGGGATAACCCGGCAGGATGCGCGCCAGCCGGTCGGCCTGCGCGGTGATGAAGCCGCTGGTGACGCGCTCGAGCGCATAGTGGGTGCAAAAGCCGAACACATAGGCCAGCGCGGTGGTGTCGTGCGCCTGCACGGCGGCCTCGCACAGCGCCTCGAACAGCGGCGCGGGCGGCTCGGTGTATAGCCGCTGCCCCAGACGGTGCAGCGCGTTGGGCAGGGGCGCATGATAGAACAGCAACGGGTCGGGCCCCTGTGCGCCCCAGCGGTAGGCGATGGGGGCGTTGGCGGCGATCCGCGCCGGGGGATCGCCCGTCACGCGCTGGACGGTCGTGGCAAAGATGTGATGGGTAGCATAGGAAGGCATAACGGGCCCCTTTCCGCAGCGGCAGGCTGCCAATAGAGATCTTGCTTTCTAGTATAGCACAGGCGGGGGCGCTTGTCAGCCCACTGCCGACGCGATCGGCCGCGCCGGGCGCAAAAAGCCCGCCTGTGGCGGCTGGCGGCTCTTGATGGTGCGAATGAAATATGGTATAATA
>JAUNJI010000032.1 GCA_030533295.1 Eubacteriales bacterium | reverse complement strand
ACCCCACTTCTTATCCAGTATACCATACTGTCTAACAAATGGGGTGCGGTTCACAGAAAGGGTGCTTTTTTGATGCGATGGGGGGACGGACTTACTTGTTGTCCACCTCAGCCATGTGCTCGATGAGCATCAGCAGCTTGTTGGAGTAGCCCCACTCGTTGTCGTACCACGAAACGACCTTGACGAAGGTGTCGGTCAGCTGGATGCCGGCCTTGGCGTCGAAGATCGAGGTGCGCTCGTCGCCGAGGAAGTCAGAGGATACGACATCCTCATCGGTGTAGCCGAGCACGCCCTGCAGGCCGCCCTCGCACAGCGGCTTCTCGGAAGCTGCCTTCATCGCCGCGCAGATGTCCTCATACTTGGCGGGCTTGGCGAGGTTGCAGGTCAGATCGACGACGGAAACGTCCAGCGTCGGTACGCGCATGGACATACCGGTGAGCTTGCCGTTGAGCTTGGGATAGACCTTGCCGACGGCCTTGGCCGCGCCGGTGGACGACGGGATGATGTTGCCGCAAGCCGCACGGCCGCCGCGCCAGTCCTTCTTGGAGGGGCCGTCAACGACCTTCTGGGTGCCGGTCGCGGAGTGGACGGTGGTCATCAGGCCCTCGGTGATGCCGAACGCCTCGTCGAGCACCTTGGCGATCGGCGCCAAGCAGTTGGTGGTGCAGGAAGCGTTGGAGACGAAGGTCATGTCCTTGGTGTAGCTGTCCTGGTTGACGCCCATGACGAACATCGGGGTGTCGTCCTTGGACGGAGCGGACATGATGACCTTCTTGGCGCCGCCGTCGATGTGCGCCTGCGCCTTGTCCTTGGTCAGGAACACACCGGTGGACTCGACGACGTAATCGACGCCGACCTTGCCCCACGGGATGTTCTTGGGATCCATCTCCGCGAAGAACAGCACCTTCTTGCCGTCCACCGTGATAGAATCCTCGTCATACGCGATGGTGCCGTCATAACGGCCGTGCATGGTGTCATACTTGAGCATATACGCCATGTAGTCCGGCGTCATGAACGGATCGTTGACCGCCACGAACTCGATGTTGGGGTTCTTCAGACCCGCGCGAAATACCATGCGGCCGATGCGGCCGAAACCATTGATGCCTACTTTGATAGCCATGTGCAAGTTTCCTCCTCAAAGAAATGTTGGATTTAGTATCTCTGTCACTGGTTTTATTATACACTACAAGACGTATCTGCCGCAAGATGCAATATCCGTGAAAAATTTGTCGTTATTCCTGACCTTTTTGTGTAATTTTCTTTGCATAGCGGCGAAAGTAGTGGTATAATAGAGATAGGCCACCCGATGCAGCCGTCCAGGGAGCGCCGGGACGGGTGCGGGAGAAGGTGGAAAAAACCATGAGAGATCATCAATGAGCTGACCAGAAAGGGGAGGCAGGATGAAGGATAGCTTGCTAAATAGGCTGGACGAAACGACGCTGCGGACATTAGTCGAGCGCGCCGGCGCGCGGGATACCGCGCTCATCACGGTGGGGGAAACGCTCCACATCGAGGATCGTAATGAGGTCGCGGCGCAGCTGACCAAGCTGCGACCGCTCGAGCGGGTCGATCAAGTGCTCAGTGAGGTCGCGGTGACGGCGCTGCGCACCTGTATCCGTGAGGGCGAGCCGTGCACGGTGTATGAGGAACTGGACGATGTGCTCTACCGGCTGGAGCTGATCCCCCGGGAGGGCGGCGCACTGCTGGCCTTCCTGCGGGACGACCGCGCGGACTATGATGGCAGTCTGCGCGCGCTGCACGTCAAGACCATCGATCACTTAGGGAAGCTGCTGGCGGATGCCGAGCAGATCGAGGACGCCGCGCTGGCCGCAAAGACCAAACGGCACTGCTTGCGCCTGGATCGGATGCTGATCCATTCCGATCTGCTGCACGATCCTCCGATGCTCGAGCATCTGCGGCTGGAGTGGGACGATCTGTCCGAGCAATGCCGCGAGGCCGCCGAGCAGGTCGCCGCGCACAGCGAGATCGGCCGCGCACGGACGATCGATGTCCAAGTGCCCGAGGAATGTATCGCGCTGACCGAGCCGCGCCTGATCCGCACCGCGCTGTACAATCTGCTGACCAATGCGCTGCGCGTCACGCCGCCCACGGGCGACATCGCGATCACGCTGCACGATGATGGCAAGTTTTTCACCATCACCGTGGCCGATCGCGGTCGGGGGATGGATGCGGAGCTGTTCCACACGCTGCTGACCGGCTGGCATCGCAGTATGCCGTTCGAGGATTATATCTCGATCACCCGGAAGGGCGCATCGCCCGGACTGGGCTTGCCGCTCACCCAGCGGATCGCGCAGGTACATGGCGGCAATCTGCTGCTCTCCCCGCGGGAGGGCGGCGGCAGCCAGCTCCACCTGAGCATCGCGCATCTGCCGGAAGCGCTCGCGGAGAACAGCGCCCACGCACCGATGTTCGCAGATACCGGCTACACGCTCGAGGAACTCGAGTTCTCGGTGCTCGACTGAGCAGCACCGGACACCGCACGGAGCGGCGGAGGGCTACGGCGCTCCATCCAGCCCTCATCCCTCTGCGCGGCGAGTCGCCGGGCGTAGTCGCACGACGGTGCGCACGCCCCCCAAAAAAACGCCCCCCATGAAAGACTTGAACCGCCCCAGATCGTGCAGACAGCACGACTTGGGGCGGTTCACTGTTCACGCTCATGAGAGGAGCTGCTTTTTGGTCGCTTGCGGGATCAGTCTGCGCGGTCGTTCGACCAGCCCAGCCGATCGAACGCGAAGAACAGCAGGCTCATCAGCATACCGACGATGGCGGCCAGCGTCATGCCGGACAGCGACACGTTGCCGAGCGACAGCGTCACGCCCGACAGGCCGGTGACGAAGATCACCGAGGTCAGCGCCATGTTGCGGTTCTTGCTGTAATCGACCTGATTGTCCACCAAGATGCGCAGGCCGGATGTGCCGATCATGCCGTACAGCAGGAAGGAGATGCCGCCGATCACAGGACCCGGGATGGTCTGGATCAGCGCGGCCAGCGGGCCGACGAACGAGCAGACGATGGACAGCACGGCCGCGCCGCCGATCACGCGCACCGAATACACCTTAGTGATGGCCATCACGCCGATGTTCTCGCCATAGGTCGTGGTCGGCACCGAGCCGATGCAGCCCGAGATCATGGTCGAAAAGTTATCCGCGAACAGCGAGCGGTGCAGACCGGGATCTTGCAGCAGGTCGCGGCCGATCACCTTGCCGGTGACGAGCTGGTGGCCGATGTGCTCGTTGGCGATCACGAGGATGACCGGCAGGATGATGAGGATCGCCTCGGGATCGAACAGCGGCGTCTGGAAGCTGGGCAGGCGGAAGATCGGCTGGCGCAGCGCGTCGGCGATGACCGACAGCGGGAGCACGCCCGTGGCCACCGCGCAGCCATAGCCGCAGATGATCGCGATCAGGATCGGGATCACCGACAGAAAGCCCCGAAACAGCACGCTGCCCAGCACGGCCACGGCGAGCGTGACGCAAAAGGTGGTGACGGTGGCGGTGGTCACGCCGTCGCCCACGATCTGGCCGGTCGAGGCGGCCGAGCCGGCCAGCTCCAGCCCGATCAGCGCCACGACGGGCCCCATGGCCGCGGGTGGCAGCACGACATCGATCCATTTGGTGCCGCATTTATAGATGATCGCCGCGAGGATGCAGCCGCACAGGCCGACGGCGACGAAGCCGCCGAGCGCATAGCGGTAGCCCCAGTTTTGGATCACGATGGTCGCCGGGGCGATGAACGCGAACGACGAACCGAGGTAGGCGGGCGCTTTGCCCTTGGTGATGAGGATGAACAGCAGCGTGCCGATGCCGTTCATGAACAGCGCGATCGCCGGATCGATGCCGAACAGGAAGGGCACGAGCACGGATGCGCCGAACATCGCGAACATATGCTGGATGGACAGTGGTACGAGCAGACGCGGCGGCACTTTGTCCTCCACTTGGATGATCTTGTTGGTCTGCATAGTCGTTTCGACTCCTCTTTATATAGTATGTGTGTGTTTGTGTATGGTCGGGCGCGGTGCGCCGGGCGCTCAGTCGAACAGGCGCTCGATCTCGTCCATGCGGGCGCAGGCCATGTCATAGCCCATCTGATACCCCCAGTCCAGCTTGGCGATGTCCTTTTCAAAGCTGGCCAGATGGGCGGACGGCTGGAGCAGCACGGTGTCCGCCGGGCGCTTTTCTGCCAGCCGGTGGCAGAAGCATACCGTGTCGTTGTACCGCTTGGGGCGGGTGAGCATGGTGCGCGCGAGCGCGGGATAGCGATGGCGCAGCGCACGGGCGGCGACAAAGCTGCCGCGGGTCATCTCCTTGCGGTAGTCGATCGGCTGGGTGAGCACGATCAGGTTCTTGCGGTTGCCGTCGTGCAGGCTGCGCACGATCGGGATCGGGTCGGCCAAGCCGCCGTCGTAATACACCGCGCCGCCGATCTCGACCGGCGGGAAGTAGATCGGGATCGCGCAGGTGGCGCGCAGCATGGTGCAGGCGCGGTCGAGCTGCGTCCCGTCCAGATATTCGGCCTGCCCGGTGCGGGCGTTGGTCACGCCGACCAGCATCCGCCCGGTATAGGCGTGGAAGGTGTCCCAGTCGAAGGGGCACAGCTCGTTCGGGATCGTGGAGAACACGAACTCCACCCCGAAGATCGAATGGTCGCGCGGCAGGTTGCGCGCGCCCAGATAGCGCTTGTCGTGCCGGTAGCGGCGCAGCACCTCGATGTTGCGCTCGCGTTGGCGGGACAGGTAGGAGGCCGCGTCGGTGATACCGGCGGAAACGCCGATCACATAGTCGAACATCAGGCCGTGGTCGAGCAGCGCGTCCATCACGCCGCAGGAAAAGACCGGGCGGAACGTGCCGCCCTCGAGAACTAAACCGGGCATCATCACACCTCATTTCGATAGGATGGCCGCCCATCGGGCGGCGTGCGCATCAGCGCCGCTTGCGGACGGCGGGCTTTTTGCCCTTTTTGCGGCTGCCGCCGCGCCCCTTGCCGCCCCGGTGGCGGCGCGGACGTTCGTCCGACGGCGCAGGCGCGACCGGCGCGGCCGCTATGGCGACCGGCGATGTGCCGTCTGCGGGCGCGAAGTCGATCTGGCCGGTCGTGTCGCTCGCCGCGAGCAGCCGCACGCGGATCGGCGTGCCGATCGTGTAGCGTTTGCCGGTGTGCTGCCCGACGAGCGCCATGTGCTCCTCGTCATAGCGGTAAAAGTCGCCGCCGAGCAGCTCGATCCGGATCAGCCCCTCGCAGCCGTTGTCGAGCGCGACGAACACGCCGAACGCCTGCACGCCCGACACCTCGGCGTCGAAGTCCTCGCCGATGAACTGCTGCATATAGGCCGCGATGAACAGCTTGTCGATGCTGCGTTCGCACTCGTCGGCGGCCTGCTCGCGGCCGGTGGCCTGCGCGGCGGCCTCGGTGCACAGCGCCTGATCGGCGGCGGTGAACGCCTCGCCGGTGAGCGCCTTTTGCAGCATCCGATGCACCATCAGGTCGGGATAGCGGCGGATCGGCGAGGTGAAGTGCAGATAGTACTTGGCTTTCAGCCCGTAGTGCCCGATACATTCGTCGGCATAGCGGGCGCGCGCCAGACTGCGCAGCAGCAGCATGGGCAGGATGCGCTGGCGGGGGTCGTCCTTGGCGCCGCGCAGCACGGCTTGGAACTGGGCGGTGTCCTGCGGCTTGGCCGGGTCGATCCGATAGCCGAAGGGGCGCGCGAACTGCGCGAACACGCGCAGTTTTTCCGGATCGGGATCCTCGTGCACGCGGTAGACCGCCGGATCGCCGCGCTTGCACAGCGTTTCGGCCACGATCTCGTTGGTCAGCAGCATGAATTCCTCGATCAGCCGCTCGCTTTCGCCCCGGTCGCGGTAGAGCAGCTCGACCGGGCGGCCGTCGTCGTCCACCGCGATCTGCGTCTCGGCGATCTCGAGCTCGAGCGCCCCGCGGGCGACCCGCCGGGCATAGAGGGCGTGGGCGAGGTCGTTCATGCGCGTGAGCATCTCGACCAGAGCGGCATATTCCTCCCGCAGTGCCGCATCGCCCGCGAGGATGCCGTTGACCTTGCGATAGGTCAGGCGCGCCTTGGAGCAGATCACCGACTTGGCCAGCTGCACGCCGTAGCGGTGGCCGCGGTCGTCCACCTCGATCAGCGCGGAGAACGCCAGCCGATCGACCGCCGGATCGAGCGAGCAGATGCCGTGGCTGAGCGCGAAGGGCAGCATGGGGATCACGTGGCCGGGGTAATACACCGAGGTGCTGCGCCGGAACGCCTCGTTGTCGAGCGGGCTGCCCGCCGGGACATAGTGCGACACGTCGGCGATGTGCACGCCGAGCAGCAGATGGCCGTTTTCCAGCGGCTCGAGCGACACCGCATCGTCGAAATCGCGGGCATCGTCGCCGTCGATCGTCACGATCAGCCGGTCGCGCAGGTCGAGCCGCCCCTCGATGGCCGACGGCGCGACCGTCTGCCCGATCGCGTCGGCCTGCCGGAGCGCATCGTCCGGGAAGAGCTCATAGACGCCGTTTTCGCGCAAGATCGAGGCGATCGCGGCGGCCATCGTGCCCTCCTCGCCCAGCGCGGCGCGCACCACGCCCTGCGGCGGGATGCGTTCGTCGCCATGATGCGTGACCGACACGGCCACGCGGTCGCCCGGCCGGGCGTCGCCCAGCGCGTGCGGATCGACCGCGATCGCGGGGTATTTTTTCGAGGTGGGCTGCACGACATAGCCCTTGCCGCGCTGCACCAGCTCGCCGGTCAGCTCGCGGCCGCTGCGCGTGAGCACGCGCACGACGCTGGCCTCCCGTCGGCCGCGGCCGTTTTTGCGCTCGGTCAGCTTGACCAGCACCCGGTCGCCGTGCCACGCGCCGCCCGAAGCGCCGGGCGGGATGAACAGATCATCCGGCTGGGGCTCGCCCGCCGCCACGTCGGGCGTGACGAACGCGAACGCCCGCTCGGTCGCCAGATAGGTGCCGGTCACGCAGCCATAGTGCGCGCAGACCGCATAGCGGTTCTTTTTGTTCTTCATCACGCGGCCGTCCGCGCACAGGCGGTCGAGCGCCTGCCGGAGCTCGTGCTTGCTGGCCGCGGGCACCGCCCGCTGCAATTCGTCGCGCCGCAGGGGCTGCTGGAGCAGGGCGAGCAGGCGTTTCTCTAACTCGTTATCGGGCATGGTATCCCTCCTTGCTGTTTTTTTGGCCGGTATCATTGTACCACGTTTGCCGCGCGATCGAAAGAGCAAGATCGGCATCGGGCGCACGATCCGACGCAGGGGGTATGGACTTGCCCGGCCGATCGCGGTATACTAAGGCTATCCCGGGGCTGTCCAGCCCCGACCCAGAAGGAGGAGCTGACATGAAAGCACTGATCACCGGCGCATCCTCGGGCATCGGGCGCGAGATCGCCCGCCTGCTGGCCGCGCGCGGCTACGAGCTGGTGCTCTGCGCCCGGCGGGAGGATCGCCTGCGGCAGCTCGTCGCCGAGCTGCCGACCATGTGCCGCGTGATCGCGGCGGACATCGCGGACGAAAAGGAGTGCCGCCTGCTGTATGAGGCCGTGCGCGGGGACGATCTCGCGGTCGTGGTCAACAACGCGGGCTTCGGCCTGTTCGGCCCGTTCACCATGACCGACTTGGACGACGAGCTGCGCATGATCGATGTCAACATCCGCGCGGTGCACATCCTGACCAAGCTGGCGGTACAGGATTTTGTAGCGCAGGGGCGAGGCTATGTGCTCAATGTCGCCTCGGCGGCGGGCTTTTTGCCCGGACCGCTGATGGCGACCTATTATGCGACCAAGAACTACGTCCTGCGGCTGACCGAGGCCGTGCAGGAGGAATTGCGCCGCGCGGGCAGCCCGGTGCGCATCTGTGCGCTATGTCCGGGGCCGGTGGACACCGAATTCGATAAGGTGGCGGGCGTGCGCTTTTCGGTGGGCGGCCTGAGCGCCCAGCGCGTCGCCCGCGAGGCGGTGGACGGGCTGTTCGCCGGGCGGGGCACGGTCGTGCCCGGCGCGGCCATGAAGGCCATGACCGTGGCGCGGCATTTCGCGCCCGACTGCCTGCTCGCCCGGATCACCTATCACTTCCAGCACAGGAAGAACGGCACATGACCGCGCAGCAGATCCGGCGCACGCTCCAGCGCACGTTCGTGCGCACGCTGCGCCGCCCGTTCCGGGACGCGGTGCAGCAGTATGCGCTGGTGCAGCCGGGCGACCAGATCGCGGTGTGCATCTCGGGCGGCAAGGATTCGATGCTGCTCGCGCTGCTCCTGCAAGACCTGCAACGCACGATGGACATCGGGCTGCGCTTTGTCGCGATGGATCCGGGCTATACGCCGGCCGTCCGCGCCCAGCTGCTGGACAACGCCGCGCTGCTCGAGCTGCCGCTCGAGGTGTTCCGGACCGACGTGCTGCGCATCGCCGAGCGGCACGCGGCCGCGCACCCCTGCTTTTTGTGCGCCAAATTGCGGCGCGGCCATCTGTATGCGCAGGCGCAGGCGCGGGGCTGCAACAAGATCGCGCTCGGCCATCATTATGACGACGCGATCGAGACCGTGCTGCTCGGGCTGCTCTACGGCGGACAGGTGCAGGCCATGCTGCCGCGGGTGCAGGCCAAGAATTATCGGGGCATGGAGCTGATCCGCCCGCTCTATCATGTGCGCGAGGCGCAGGTGCAGGCGTGGGTCGAGCATTGCGGGCTGACGTTCGCCGCCTGCGACTGTCCGGCCAAGACGATCGAGGGCGGCACGCACCGTGAGCGGGTCAAGGCGCTGATCGCGTCGCTGGCCGCCGCCGATCCGCAGGTGGAGGCCAACCTGTTCCACGCGCTGACCAACGTGGACACGGCCAAGCTGCTCGGCTGGCGGGACGCGGCCGGCCGACACAGCTTCCTCGATACCTTCTGACGGCAAAACAGACCGCCCGTTCGGGCGGTCTGTCGAAAGGCCGCGCGGCCGCGCAGCAAGATCACTGGTCGGCCTCGCGTTCGCGCTCCTCCTCGCGGCGGAGCTTTTGCTCGTTGACGAAAATGCGGTGCTGCAAGCGGCACAGCTCCTGCGCGAGCGGATCGGGCAGGTTGATCTGGTCGAGATCGTAAGACGGGACGGACACGCGCTGGCCGTCGATCTTGACCACCCGCGCCTTGAGCCCGACCACGGTCGAATTGGGCGGCACCTCCTGCAAAACGACGGCGTTCGCGCCGATGCGGCTGTTGTCGCCCACCTTGAAGGGGCCGAGCACCTTGGCGCCGGTCGAGATCAGCACGTTGTTGCCGATCGTCGGGTGGCGCTTGCCGGTGTCGTGGCCGGTGCCGCCGAGCGTCACGCCGTGGTAGATCGTGCAGTCGTCGCCGATCTCGGCGGTCTCGCCGATGACGATACCCATGCCGTGGTCGATGAACAGGCGGCGGCCGATCGTCGCGCCGGGGTGGATCTCGATGCCGGTCAGGTGCCGCGCCAGCTGGGACAGCAGCCGCGCGAGGAAGAAACGCCGGTGCTGATAGAGCCAGTGCGCCTGCCGGTGCAGGATCAGCGCGTGGAAGCCCTGATAGAGCAAAAAGACCTCGGCCGTGGTGCGCGCAGCGGGGTCGCGGTCGCGGATCGAGCGCGCATCGTCGAGCAGTCCCTGAAAGATCATAAAGCAATCATCCTATCGCAGTGGTGTGGAAAAAAAGATACTATCCCATTATAGACGAGCGGCGGCGAAATTTCAAACGCTACATTGAATTTTACAGAAAAAGTGGTATAATGATACAAGAGTTTGCTGAACGAGGTATGTAAATTATGAAGATCACTGTCATGGGGCTGGGCTACATCGGCCTGCCCACCGCGATCACGCTGGCGGAGGCCGGCTTCGAGGTCTGCGGCTTCGATGTGAACGAAAAGACCATCGAGACCTTGCAGGGCGGCCACATCCACATCGTCGAGCCGGGCTTGCAGCAGGCGTTCGAGACCGCTGTCGCGCATGGCCACCTGCGCTTTTCCACCGAGCTGAGCCGGTCGGATGTGTTCTATATCGCCGTGCCGACGCCCTTCTATCAGGACGAGACGGGCGGCCACAAGGCGGATCTCAAGTTCGTCGAGTCTGCCGGGCGGATGGCGGGCAAGGTGCTCGAGCCGTCGAACCTGGTCATTTTGGAGTCCACCGTGCCGCCCCACACCACCGAGATGCTCGCCCGCGTGCTGAGCGAGGCGTCGGGCATCGACATGGACGCGATCCACGTCGCCCACTGCCCGGAGCGCGTCATCCCCGGCAACATGATGTTCGAGCTCAAGAACAACGACCGCATCGTGGGCGCGCGCACGCCCGAGGCAGCCGAGATGGCCGCCGCCATCTACGAGAAGATCTTGGAGCACGGCGTCGTGCACAAGACAGATGACCTGACCGCCGAGATGTGCAAGCTGACCGAGAACACCTTCCGCGATGTCAACATCGCCTATGCCAACGAGCTGTCGGTGATCTGCGACAAGATGGGCATCGACGTGTTCGAGCTGATCCGGCTGGCCAACTGCCATCCGCGCGTCAATATCCTGACGCCGGGCGTGGGCGTGGGCGGCCACTGCATCGCGGTCGATCCGTGGTTCATCTATGAGCAGTTCCCGGCCGAGGCCAAGGTGATCTTGGCCGCGCGGGAGCGCAACGAGAACAAGCCGCGCTTCGTCGCGGACAAGGTCGTGTCCCAGCTGGCCAAGGTGACGGACACGGTCGGCGTGCTCGGTCTGAGCTACAAGCCCGATGTGGACGATCTGCGTGAGTCGCCCTCGATCGAGCTGTGCCATATCTTGCAGGAGAAGGGCGTCAAGGTGCTCGCCTGCGAGCCGTTCACCAAGGACAGCACGGTGCAGGGCATCCCGAACGTCTCGTTCGACGAGGTGCTCGACAAGGCCGACTATCTGGTGGTCACGCTCGGCCACACACTGTTCAAGGAAAGCAAGGACAAGATCGCCGCCAAGCCGCACTACGATTGTGTCGGTCTGATGGGCTGAGCGGGATGAAAAAGCGGCACAGCGTGCGCTGTGCCGCTTTTTTGCTGCCGATGGGGCAGGATCGCGGCAATTCATCGACTACCTGCCCTATCGGGAGCGGGGCGCGTCGGACGCTGTGTGACGTTTTTGTGTTTTTCCTTGTATCGCCGCGCGAAAGGTGCTATAATTGTCCATGTCTGTTTGAATATCGACCCAAGGAGGATGCAACATGGATAAATTAGGACAGCGCATCGCAGCGCTCGTGCTGCTCGTGGCGATCTCGCTGGGCGGGGTCGTCTGGGGCGCACAGGGCATGACGATCGACTACCGCCAGCCGACGAGCGGCGCGGAGACCGTGCTGACGGTCGATGGCGAGGCGGTCGGCGCGGACGAATACGCGAGCTATATGTACTTTTTGGTGATGAGCTCGTTGGCGAGCTACCGCCAGACCGCGATGATGTTCGGCATGGACGGTTCGCAGATCACGGTCGAGGGCGTGGGCGCGGAGATGGATCCCTATCTGGCCGAGATGACCCGCGATCAGGTCGCCAACGTCCATCTGGTGCTGCAAAAGATGGAGGAGAACGGCTTGACCGTGCCCTATGCGCTGCGGCGCGACATGAAGCGGGCGCAGGACGCCGAGATCGAGTCGCTGGGCGGCGCAGAGGCGTATCGCGACCTGCTGGCCTACAACGGCTTCGATGAGCAGGGCTTCGCCAACATGAATTACTTCCGGGCGTGCGTCAGCGTGCTCAATGACTACTACTTCGGCGAGGATGGCGCGGCCGTCCCGTCCGAGACCGAGCTGATGCAGGCGTTCTGCGATAACTATCTCGCGGCCAAGCACATCCTGATCGTCACGACCGACGCCGCCACCGGCGAGCAAAAGCGCACCGACGAGCAGGCACGCGCCGAGGCGCAGGCGATCCTCGACCGCATCCGCGCAGGCGAGGACTTCGACGCGCTGGTGGCCGCATATGGCGAGGATCCCGGCATGGCCAGCCAGCCGAACGGCTATATCTTCACTGAGGGCGACATGGTGACTGAGTTCTATGAGGGTGCCAAGGCGCTGGACGAGGGCGAGGTGTCCGAGCTGGTCAAGAGCCCGTATGGCTATCACATCATCCAGCGCGTGCCGCTGGACAGCAAGGCCGACTGGGAGCAGTATCGCGATGTACTGATCGCCAAGACCGCAGGCACGATCACCGATCTGATGGAAACGTGGGCGGCGGACGCGGACGTGCAGACCACCGCGCTGTACGACACGATCTCCTACCAGAATATGCGCGACTATCTGCCCGCCGAGGTGCAGGCGCGTCTGGATGCGATGGATGCCGCCGCGCAGGCCGAGCAGGACGCGCAGGACACGCCGGACGGCCAGACCGAAACGGCCGAATAACACACCGAGCGCGCACGAAAAAAGGGCGTTCCCCGTTGGGGGAACGCCCTTTCGCTGTCTGTATCGGGTCAGGTCGGCCGGAGCCGATCGAGCTGGGCGCGGGTGTCCACGTCCCACGCCTCGCGGGGGTCGTCCGCCGGGACGTGCACGCAGTCCGGCCGGTCGAGCAGCGCCCGGCCGCCTTGGTCGCCGGTCAGGGCATACAGCGCGGGCACGCACGCCGCCGCGAACAGCGTGGGGTTGCCCGGTCGGCCGCCGTAGCAGACCCGTGCACAGACCACGCCCGGCCGGGCGGCATCGAGCAGCCGCGCCATCGTGGCGGCGGTCAGATAGGGCTGATCGGCCACGACGAAGGCCACGTGGTCGTCCGGCCGCAGGATGAGCGCATCCAGCCCGGCGCGGATCGTGTAGGACTGTCCCTTTTCGCTGTCCGGGCTGGGCACGGCGCGCAGCCCCAGCGCCCGTGCGCCCGCCAATATCGCGTGGTAGCGCGAGACGACGGTCAGCGTGCAGTCCGTCCGCGTGCGCGTCAGCGCGGCCAGCGTGTCCAGCCCATGCCGGTAGAGCGGCTTGCCCGCCAGCGGGTGCAGCAGCTTGTTGCCGCCGAAGCGGCGGCCGCTGCCGCCCGCCAGATACAGGATATGGGTCATCCCTGTCCGTGTCGGATGCCGCGCAGCACCTTTTCCGGCGTGATGGGCAGCGAACGATGCCACACGCCGGTCGCGTGGGCGATCGCGTGCGCGAGCGCGGGCGAGGGCGTGTTGATGACCAGCTCGCCGATCGATTTGGCGCCGAAGGGGCCGGTCGGCTCATAGCTGGGCTCGAATTCGACGCGCAGCTTGCCCATATCCAGCCGGGTGGGCAGCTTGTACTGCATCAGCGAGTTCTCCATGATGCGGCCGGTCGGCTCATAGGTCACGGTCTCATACAGCGCCATGCCGATGCCCTGCACGATGCCGCCCTCGGTCTGCACCCGCGCGAGGTTGGGGTTGACCGGCGTGCCGCAATCGACGACGGCCACGTAATCGAGCACATCGACCTGTCCGGTCTCGGTGTCGAGCTCGATCTCGACCATGCCCACCATGTACGGCGGGGGCGAGACCGGCGAGGTATGGCTGGCGGTCGCCTGCGCGGCGATGGTGTTGCCGCACATCGACTTGGTGGCGATGTCGGCCAGACTGACCTCGCCCGCGCCGTCCAGCGCCCGCACGCCGCGGCCGGTGAACGTGACGTTCTCGACCGGGCAGGACAGCATCCCGGCGGCGATCGCGCACAGGTTCTGCTTGAGCTGGTCGCACGCCTTTTCGACCGCCTTGCCGGTGACATAGGTGGTCGAGGACGCATACGAGCCCGAATCATAGGGCGAAGCGTCCGAATCCGCGCCGAACACCGCGATGTCGTCGATCGAGCAGTCCAGACGCTCGGCGGCCATCTGCGCGAGGATGGTGTCGCAGCCCGTGCCCATGTCGGCCGCGCCGATCATCAGGTTGTAGCAGCCGTCGTCGCCCAGCTTGATGGTGGCCGAGCCGACATCGAGGCTGGAGATGCCCGAGCCCTGCATGGCCATCGCCATACCGGCGGTGCGGATCTTGCCGTTGCCCATGTCGCGCACGGGATATTTCTGATCCCAGCCGAACAGCTCCCGGCAGCGCGTCATGCAGCGGTCGAGCGCACAGGCGTTGTTGGGTTCGTTGAAATAGGCGGGCATGATCTGCCCCTCGCGCACCATGTTGCGCTCGCGGATCGTGATCGGGTCGATGCCCAGCCGCTCGGCCAGCTCGCTGACCGCCGACTCGACCGCGAAGATGCCCTGCGTCGCGCCGTAGCCGCGGTAAGCACCGGCGGCCTGCAAGTTGGTGTACACCACGTCGTAGACGAAGCGGAACGCCTCCAGCCCGGTGGTATAGAGCGGGATGGACTTGTGGCCGGACAGGCCGACCGTGGTCGGTCCGTGCTCGCTGTATGCGCCCGAGTTGGACAGGGTGTACACGTCCATCGCGCGGATCTTGCCGTCCTTGTTCGCGCCGACGCGCACGTGCATCTCCATCTCGTGGCGGGGCGAGCCTGCGGTCTGACATTCCTCGCGGGAGTAGATCATCTTGGCCGGGCGGCCGGTCGTCCACGTGACGAAGGCGGGATAGAGCTCGGCCACGACCGTCTGCTTGGCGCCGAAGCCGCCGCCGATGCGCGGTTTTTCGACGTGGATCTTGCTCTTGGGGATGTCGAGCGCGTTGGCGATGATGCGCCGCACGTGAAAGACGATCTGGGTGGAGGACACGATGTGCAGCCGCCCGAAGGCGTCGATCTCGGTGTAGGTGCGGAAGGTCTCCATCATGGCCTGCTGACAGGCCTGCGTGCGGTAGACCTGATCGACGACCACGTCGCAGTCGGCCAGCACGGCGTCCACGTCGCCGTCGCCGCACGCCTCGCTCGCGCACAGGTTGCGGCGGTTGTCCGCCCCGACCGGGCAGAGCGCCTGCCAGTCGTCCTCCGGGTGGACGAGGATGGGGTTGTCCTTGGCGGTGTGGAAGTCGAGCACGGGCTCGAGCACCTGATACTGCACCTTGATGAGCGGCAGCGCCCGATCGACCGCCTGCTCGCTCTCGCCCGCGACGATGGCGACCGCGTCGCCCACGAAGCGCACGCGGCGGTCGAGGATCAGCCGGTCATAGGGCGAGGGCTCGGGATAGGTCTGTCCGGCGGTGGTGAAGCGTCGGCGCGGCACGTCCTGCCATGTATAGATGGCGACGATGCCGGGCACCTTGGCCGCGATCGTGCTGTCGATCGACTCGATCAGCGCGTGGGCGTGGGGCGAGCGCAGCACCTTGACCACCAGGCAGTCGTGGGGGGTCACATCGTCCACATAGGCGGGCTTGCCGAGCAGCAGCTGCATGGCATCCTTTTTGCGCACGGGCTGATTGACCACGCGGAACCGGGTATCGCTCATGCCTGCGCCTCCTTTCGGCTGTCCAGATAGTTGCGGATGCCGCGCAGCTGTCCCTCATAGCCCGAGCAGCGGCACAGGTTGCCCGCCAGATAGGCGCGGATCTGGTCGTCGGTCGGGTCGGGGATCTCGCGCAGCAGCGCGACCGTGTTCATGACGAAGCCGGGGTTGCAAAAGCCGCATTGTTCCGCGCCCTGATCGGCGATGAAGGCGGCGAAGTCGGCGGCCTCGTCCTGCAAGCCCTCGAGCGTCTGCACGTGGTGCCCGTCCGCCCGGGCGGCGAGCACGCTGCACGAGAGCACGGGCGTGCCGTCGAGCAGCACGGTGCACAGGCCGCAGTTGGCCGTTTCGCACCCGCGCTTGACCGAATAGCAGCCGTGGGCGCGCACGAAGTCGATCAGCAGCGTGTCCGCCTCGACCGAGGCGGTCAGCGGCTTGCCGTTGAGCGTCAGTTTGATCTCCATGCCTTATCCCTCCTTGTTGAGCGCGAGCGCGGCGCGGCGCACCAGCACCTCGCAGATCGCGCGGCGATAGTCCGCCCCGGCGCGCAGGTTGCCGCCGAGCACCGCGCGGGACGCGACATCGGCGGCGAAGGCGCGGGCGCTGTCCGCCGTGATGCCCGGCGATAGCAGACCCTTGTCGTCCGCGAAGCACACAGCGGGCATCGGCCGTGCGCCGACCGCGCAGGTATATGCGCCGTCCCGCGCGCTGAGCGCGACCGTCAGCACCGGGAAGTCGGTCGAAATGTTGCGCTGGGACAGATAGACCACCCGCTGCGGCGCAGCCGGGATGGTGACGTGGGTCAGGATGTCCCGCGTGGTGCGCGGCAGCGCGGCGAAGTCGGCCAGCGGCATTTCGCCCGCGTGGTGCAGCGTGACCGTCGCCCCCAGCGCGAGGAATAGGGTCAGCACATCGGAAAACCCGAAGCGCCCCCACAGGCTGCCGCCCACGGTCGCGCAGTTGCGGAACTGCACGCCCACGATGTGGCGCACACTGTCGGCCATCGCGCCGCCGGTCGCGGCGTTCAGCCCGGCGTGCGTTTCGAGCGCCCGCAGCGAGACCATCGCGCCGATGCGCCAGCCGTCCGCCGTCTGCTCGATCTGGTCGAGCCCCAGCCCGGACAGGTCGATCGCGGTGCCGACGCGCCGGTGCTGCATCTTGAGCCAGAGCATCCCGCCCAGCACTACGTTGTTCTTCTTTTGACAAAGCGCATAGGCTTCGTCCAGGCTTTCCGGCCTGCTATATCGTCCGATCGTCAACAATGTGGCATCCTCCGTTCGCTTTGCGCAGCGTGTATCGTGAAAAGAGATCGTATCCGCACGGCTTTTCTTCCATTATAGCACGAAAAAACGAAAAAAACAATTTTTCGTGCGCGGGCAGCGCCCTTTTTTCCGGCCGTCGCGGCCGCGGGACGCAAGCAGCCCCCGGCACGGCGGCCGGGGGCGCAGTTGGGGCTTTTCGGGATGGGGCACGCGCCCTCAGGCACGCTCGACGGGCGCATCCTGGGGCAGCAGGATGTTGAGCACGATCGCGACGAAGGCCGCCGGCACGATGCCCGAGCCGCCGAAGAGCAGGCGCACCGCTTCGGGCAGACCGGCGAGCACCGCGCCGTTCGCGCCGAGGCCATAGCCCAGGCCGAGGGCGACCGAGACGATCGTCATGCTGCGGGGGGTGAGCGGATCGCGGGTGATGAGCTGGATGCCGCTCATGACGATCGACGCGAACATCATGACCGCCGCGCCGCCGAGCACGCACTGCGGCATGATCGACACCAGCGCCGCCAGCTTGGGCAGCAGGCCGCACAGAATCAGGAACACCGCGCCGCAGGCCAGCGCGATGCGGTTGACCACCTTGGTCATCGTGACCAGACCGACGTTCTGGCTGAACGAGGTGTTGGGCAGCACGCCGAGCAGCGCCGCGAAGGACGAGCCCAGCCCGTCGCACAGGATGCCGCCGGACAGCTCCTTGTCGGTCGCCTCGCGATCCATGCCGCCCTCCATCACGCCCGAGATGTCGCCCACGGTCTCGACCGCGGTGACGATGAACATGATGATGACCGGCGCGATCGCCCGCATATCGAACACGATCGGCACGGGGATGAGGTCAGGCACGGCGAACCAGCTCGCCTGCGCGACCTTGTCCCAGTTGAGCACCCACGCCTTGGTGTATTCCACGCCGTCGGCGGTCACGCCCGTCGTGGGCAGGAACAGCGGCAGCAGGGCGCACACGATGTAGCCAAAGACGATGCCCAGCAGGATGCAGGAAAAGCTGGGGATGCCCTTGGTGCCGTGCTTGAACAGCAGGATGACCACCAGCACGGCCAGCGCCACCAGCAGGTTTTCGATCGAGCCATAGTCGGGCGCGGCGCTGCCGCCGCCGAACGAGGACACGCCCACGCCGATCAGCGACAGGCCGATCGACAGCACGACCGTGCCGGTGACGACGGCGGGGAAAAAGCGGCGCAGCGGCTTGAGGAACAGGCCGAGCACGCTCTCGAACAGGCCGCCGATGATGGACGCGCCCATGATCGCGCCATAGGCGAGGATGCCGCCGCCCATCACCTGCGCGATGCTCTGGAACACGCCGATGAAGCCCGAGCTGGTGCCCATGATGATCGGCACCTTGCCGCCCACGGGGCCGATGGCGAACAGCTGCACCAGCGTGACGAGACCGGCCACCAGCATGGCGTTTTGCAGGAGCGAGACTTGCAGCGCCGCGAACTGCTCAGCGTCGCTCATCGCCGCGCACGCGCTGGTGATGATGAGGATGGGGGTCAGGTTGCCGACGAACATCGCCAGCACGTGCTGCAATCCGAGCGGGATCGCCTGCGCCAGCGGCAGCTTTGCCCAAAAATCATAGGGCCCGAAAAATTTGCTTTCCGGCGCGCTGCCGGCCGGCCGTTTCTCGTTTTTCATAGTTTCCTCCCTTATATCGCGTGGTCGTATGAAATGAAACGAATTTATTATAGCAAACTTTGTCGGACGCTCCCACTGGGTTTGACGAAAACCCCGGTTTTTCGGCGCATTTTCTCTGTTTCGCGCAAGAAAGCCGTCAAGAGATCGCCGCGATCTGTGCCTTTTGCCGGATGGCGCGGCTGCGCCGGGCAAAGGGGCGCGGGTCGCCCTGGCAGGCTCGGTCGGGGCGTTCTGTGCACGAAAAAAGCCCCGCCAAGCGGAGCTTTTGGGTCGGTCGGGGGCGGCGCGGGCGCTCAGTCGCGGAACTGCACGGTCTGCGTCGCGGCGTCCATGCCA
>JAUNJI010000031.1 GCA_030533295.1 Eubacteriales bacterium | reverse complement strand
CTGGACTGGCGCAATATCGTCAATCCGAAGAACAGAAAATAACAGACAGCGCAGTGCACCGGATGGGCGGATGGGCCTGTTCGGTGCTTCCGTCTGTCTTGAGGAGGATCATGAGGACTATGGAAAAAGTAAGACCAAGGACATTATCCGGCTTTATGGAGCTGCTCCCCGCGCCGCAGGTGCAGATGGAGCGCATCATGCAGGTGCTGCGCGAGACCTATGCGCTGTACGGCTTTTATCCGCTGGACACCCCGCTGATCGAGTCGTCTGAGGTGCTGCTCGCCAAGGGCGGCGGCGAGACCGAAAAGCAGATCTACCGCTTCACCAAGGGCGACAGCGACCTGTCGCTGCGGTTCGACCTGACCGTGCCGCTGGCCAAGTACGTCGCGCAGCACTATGGCGAACTGACCTTTCCGTTCCGCCGCTTTCAGATCGGCAAGGTCTATCGCGGCGAGCGTGCCCAGCGCGGCCGCTTCCGCGAGTTCTATCAGGCGGACATCGACGTGATCGGCGACGGCAAGCTGGACATCATCAACGAGGCCGAGGTGCCGTCCATCATCTACAAGACGTTCACCTCGCTCGGTCTGGAGCGGTTCCAGATCCGCATCAACAACCGCAAGGTGCTCAACGGCTTTTTCGCCATCCTCGGTCTGACCGAGCAGGCGGGCGACGTGATGCGCACGATCGACAAGCTGGAAAAGATCGGCGCGGACAAGGTCAAGGCGATCCTGTGCGACGACTGCGGCGTGTCGGCTGAGACGGCGGACGAGCTGCTGGCGTTCATCGCCACGCCGGGCGGCACGGCGGGCATCCTCGCGGCGCTCGAGGGCTACAAGGGCAAGAACGAGGTGTTCGATCGGGGCGCGGACGAGCTGCGCACGGTCGCGCAGTATATGACCGCCTTCGGCGTGCCGGACGATCATTTCGCGATCGATCTGACGATCGCGCGCGGGCTGGATTACTACACCGGCACGGTGTACGAGACCACCATGCTCGACCACCCGGAGATCGGCTCGATCTGCTCGGGCGGGCGATATGACAACTTGGCGGAATACTACACCGACAAGCAGCTGCCCGGTGTGGGCATCTCGATCGGGCTGACGCGGCTGTTCTACGTGCTGGGCGAGCAGGGCTATCTGAACGATAAGCAGAACTGCGCTCCTGCCGATGTGCTGATCCTGCCGATGACCGACGACAGGGGCGCGGCGATCGCGCTGGCGACCAGTCTGCGCGGGGCGGGCATCCGCACCCAGCTATACAGCGAGCAAAAGAAGTTCAAGCACAAGATCGGCTACGCCGACAAGCTGGGCATCCCGTATGTGATCTTCCTCGGTGAGGACGAGATCGCGGAAAACGCCGTCGCGGTCAAGGATATGGAGACAGGCGAGCAGGTCAAGGTGTCGCTGGACGAGGCGATCGCCCGCATCCGGGACGGTCTCGCCGCCAAGAACGCGGGCATGGTGATCTGCGACCGGCAGTGAGCAGCAAGGAGGGGAACGCGATAAAGGACGGCAAGAGATTGATCTGGAGCTGCACCAAATTCCTCGCCGAGCTGCTCCTGATCCCCTGCGGTATGCTGATCTGGATCGGCGTCGGCGCTTACGAGCCGTTTTGGGTCGTGCTGGGCTGGGCGTGCGTGATCGGTGGCATCGTCGGCGCCGGTGTGACTTATGCGAGAAAGATCGCGCCGGTGATACAGCAAGAAAATTCAGAAAATAAGGACTGATAGATATGAATAACACTTCCATCGCGGGCATGAAGCGCACGCACCTGTGCGGCGACCTGCGCCTGTCCGACGCGGGGCAGACCGTCACGGTCAACGGCTGGGTCGATCGCGTGCGCGACAACGGCGGCGTGCTGTTCCTGCTCGTGCGCGACCGCGCGGGCATCGTGCAATGCACCTTCGACAAGAGCGTGAACGCCGAGCTGTTCGATGTCGCGTTCACCTGCCGCACCGAGTTCGTCGTGGCGGTGCGCGGCCAGCTGGTCGCGCGGGACGCGGCCGCGGTCAACAGCAAGATGCCGACCGGTGCGGTCGAGATCGTCGCGGAGGAGCTGCGCATCCTGTCCCGCGCCGAGACCACCCCGTTCGAGATCGACGACAGCAAGGAGGTCGGCGATCAGGTGCGCCTCAAGTACCGCTACCTCGATCTGCGCCGCCCGTCCATGCAGAAGAACCTGATGCTGCGCCACCGCGTCACGCAGGTCGCCCGCAACTACTTCGACGAGCAGGGCTTCGTCGAGATCGAGACCCCGATGCTCACCAAGTCCACGCCCGAGGGCGCGCGCGACTATCTCGTGCCGTCCCGCGTGCATCCGGGCAAGTTCTACGCGCTGCCGCAGTCCCCGCAGCAGTATAAGCAGCTGCTGATGCTCGCGGGCATGGATCGCTACATCCAGATCACCCGCTGCTTCCGCGACGAGGATCTGCGTGCCGACCGCCAGCCCGAGTTCACCCAGATCGACCTCGAGATGAGCTTCGTCGAGCAGGAGGACGTGATCGCGGTCAACGAGGGCTTCCTCCAGCGCGTGTTCAAGGAAGTGCTGGACGTGGACATCCCGCTGCCGCTGCCGCGCCTGACGTGGCGCGAGGCCATGGATCGCTTCGGCTCGGACAAGCCGGACACCCGCTTCGGCTTTGAGATCCGCGACATCTCGGACATCGCGGCGCACTGCGGCTTTGGCGTGTTCAAGGGCGCGGTCGAGGCCGGTGGCACGGTGCGCCTCATCAACATCAACGGCTACGCGGACAAGTTCCCGCGCAAGGAGATCGACAAGCTGGCCGACTTCGTCAAGACCTACCGCGCCAAGGGCCTGGCGTGGATGAAGGTCGCGGCGGATGGCACGATGACCTCGTCGTTCGCCAAGTTCTTGACCGAGGACGAGATCGCGGCGATCAAGGCGCGTGCCGATATGCACGAGAACGACGTGCTGTTCGTCGTCGCGGATGCCTCGGAGGAGACCGCACTGGTGTCGCTCGGTGCGCTGCGCTGCGAGCTGGCCAAGCGGCTCGGCCTTGCCAAAAAGGATGACTTCAAGCTGCTGTGGGTCACGGAGTTCCCGCAGTTCGAGTATAGCGAGGAAGAGGATCGTCTGGTCGCCAAGCACCACCCGTTCACCGCGCCGATGGACGAGGACATCCCGCTGCTGGACACCGACCCCGCCAAGGTGCGTGCCAAGGCGTATGACATCATCCTCAACGGCTGTGAGCTGGGTGGCGGCTCGATCCGTATCCACGATCCCGCGCTCCAGACCAAGATGTTCGAGGCGCTCGGCTTCACCGAGGCGCGTGCCAAGGAGCAGTTCGGCCACCTCATCACGGCGTTCTCCTACGGTGCGCCCCCGCACGGCGGTCTGGCCTACGGCCTGGATCGGCTGTGTATGCTGCTCGCGGGGCTGGACTCCATCCGGGACGTGATCGCCTTCCCCAAGGTGCAGAACGCATCCGACCTGATGATGGCCTGCCCGGATGTGGTGGATGCCAAGCAGCTCGATGACCTGTCCATCGCGGTCACGCGCGTCGAGCCGGACGCACAGGCGTGATCGGTACGCAGCGAGAACGACAGAAGGATGTGCGCGACGCACGAGGAGGACCGTGACCATGAAGGAACACTATAAGGGCTTGGGACACATCGCGATCTACACCGCAGACATGGCGGAGAGCATCGCGTTCTACGAGACGATCGGCGGCAGCGTGCACGCGCGCGACAGCGTGCAGACGCCGGAAGGGGAGAAGAAGCTGGCGCTGGTCGCGTTCGGCGGCTTTCTGCTCGAGCTGATCGAGCCGCCTGCGGGCACGCTGGTGCCGGCCGGAGAGGGCAGCATCCCGCATTTCGCCGTCTATGTGGACGATCTGGATCAGACCGCAGCGGCGATCAAGGCGGCGGGCGTGCTGTCGTTCCAAACGCCGGAAAAGCGCGTGCTGCCGGACACCTTTGGTGGCCTGCAAAACTGGTTCATCGCCGGTCCCTCCGGCGAGCAGATCGAGCTGCTGCAAATGCTGTGAGGCGGGCGAAGGCCGCCGTCCTCGGCGGGTCGCGCAGCAGACGATCGGCCGAAACACAAAAAATACGCCGCAGCTATCTGGCTGCGGCGTTTTTTTGATGCGGTATCGGGGGAGAACGCCCTGTCGCCGCCTCCCTCTCGCCCCAAGCAACAAAAAGGGCGGCACTTCCTTGGGAAGTGCCGCCCTTTCGCGGTTTTGTCGGTATCGGATCGGAGAGAAGGGGATCAATAGTGACGGGACTCGTACAGATGATCCTCGATGCGCTTGCGGGCAGCCTGCACAGCGGGCTTCTGGGAGACCTCGGCCACGCCGACGCGCCACCAAGCCTCATAGCCAGCGGACATGGTCTTGGGCAGCACCTTCATATCGATCAGGGTCGATACGGTCTGCTTCTTGGCGTCCTCGATCGCCGCCTTGAGCTCGTCCATGGTCTTGACGGTGTAGGTCTTGCAGCCGTAAGCCGCGCCGATCGCCGCATAGTCGATCTGCATGACCTTGCCCTTGTGCACGCCGTTGGTCACGCTGTCCTCGAGCATATTCTTCTCGGTGGTGATGGAGGCGTTGCCGTTGGCGACTTGCAGGTTGTTGATGCAGCCGTAGGAGGCGTTATCGAACAGCATGACGTTGATCTTCTTGCCGATCTGCACGGAGGTGATCAGCTCAGAGTGCAGCATATCGAACGAGCCGTCGCCGCACATCGCATAGACCTCCTGATCCGGGCAAGCCAGCTTGGCGCCGAGGGCAGAGGCGACCTCGTAGCCCATGCAGGAGTAGCCATACTCCATGTGATAGGTGTTGATCTTGCGGGCGCGCCACAGACCCTGCATATCGCCGGGCAGCGAGCCGGCGGCCGCGCAGACGATGGCGTCATCGTCGATCATCTTGTTGATCGTGCCCAGCACAGCGGTCTGGCACAGGTCGCAGCCGGTGTCCTCGATATACTTCTCGACAGAGCAGCGGTTGTCGTCGTTGCACTCGGGGGTGAAGGTGTCCTTGCCGGTGTACACGACCGCGTCCAGACGGGCGACCTCGTCGAACCACTCTTTGCGGAGCGCCTTGACCTGCTCGAGGTAGTCCTCGCCGGTGTGGTAGCCGATCTTCTTGAGCTCCTCGCCGATGGCGGTCAGCGCCTCGTTGGCATCGGCCACGACCGGGGTCGCGTCCATCTTGTACGCCTGGAACTCGGACGGGTTGATGTTGACGAACTTGGCATCGGTGCGGTACAGCCACTTGGAGGCGGTGGTGAAGTCGGTGTAGCGGGTGCCGACGCCGATGACCACATCGGCCTCATGCGCGAGCTTGTTGGCCGCGATGCCGCCGGTGGTGCCCAGACCGCCGAGGTTGAGCTCGTGCGTCCACTCGACCGCCGACTTGCCCGCCTGCGTCTCGCCAAAGGCGATGCCGAAGTCCTCGGCGAACTGCTTGAACACCTTGTGTGCCTCGGCATAGCGCACGCCGCCGCCGCAGATCAGCAGGGGCTTTTTGGCGGTCTTGATGACCTCGACGGCCTTGTCGAGCGCATACTTGGTGATCGGACGGCGGTCGATGCGCCAAACGCGCTTCTGGAAGAAATCGACCGGGTAATCATAGGCCTCGGCCTGTACGTCCTGCGGCAGCGAGATCGCGACCGCGCCGGTGTTGGCGGTGTCGGTCAGCACGCGCATGGCCGAGATCATGTCGGTCATGACCTGCTCCGGGCGGTTGATGCGGCCCCAGTACTTGGTGACGGCTTGGAACGCATCATGCGCCGAGATGGACAGGTTCTGCGGCTGCTCCATCTGCTGGAGCACCGGGTCGGGCTGACGGGAAGCATAGATGTCGCCCGGCAGGATCAGCACAGGGATGTTGTTCGCGGTGGCGGTGGCGGCAGCTGTGACCATGTTGCACGCGCCGGGGCCGACGGACGAGGTGGCCGCGAAGATCTGCTTGCGGCGGCTCTGCTTGGCGAAGCCGACGGCAGCCAGCGCCATGCCCTGCTCGTTCTTGCCCTGATAAACGACCATGTCCTTGAGCTCTTGCTCGACGCCGTTGCAGAAGCCGACGACGTTGCCGTGGCCGGGCAGCATGAAGATGCCCTTGACGAACTTATGCTCGACTTCCTGACCGTCCATGTCGATGTAGCTGACATACTGGTTCTCGAGGAAGCGAACGAGCGCCTGCGATGCCGTCAGGCGGACAGTTTCCATATGCTTCATAAGGATGACCTCCTAAAAATATTTCTTTTCTACACACCGGGCGCGATGCCGCCCGGTCAAAAGAACGATGAAAGGAAACGGGAAAGCGAACAGGGAAGGGGAGCGCGCGGTCTCCCGCACGAAACGCGCCTCAGTTGCCGGTCGGGCAGTGCCAGATGTGGTCGTTGGCGTCGTCCGCGAGCATCCACAGATGCTCCTCGTCGTCGATGCGGGTCTTGTCCCACGGATCGCCGGGCAGATGGCGGATGCCCCATGCGTAGCAGCAGGAGTAGCCCGGGCCGGTGACCTGCGAGTGCATCTTGTCGGTGATGATCGCAAGGCCGTTGTGGTGGGTCTCGTAGATCTCGCCGTTGCCCCAGCCTGCGCCGAAGCCCATCGGCTTGTCATAGCGGAAGAAGTAGCACTCCGGCTGCGGATGGTGGTGCGGCGGATAGCTCGACCACTTGCCCGGCAGGTTGACGACCTCGCCCAGCACCATGTTGGAGTAGGGCGCGTTGTCCAGATCGAAGCAGGTGCGCACATCGCGCTTGATGCAGCCCATCAGCTCGCCGTTCGCGCCACGCGCCCACGTGTCGGTGTCCTCGGGCTTGTACATCTTGTTCGGGAAGGTCTTGTCGTTGAGCGTCTTTTGGATATAGATGTTGCAGGAGCCGTGCGCGGTGATCTTGACCTTGGTGCCCTTGCACACGTGCAGGCAGGACGGGTTATAGTTGAACGGATCGGGACGATCGACATCATAGGACTGGTCATCCCATTCGATGGTGCACTTGCCGTCGAAAACGAGCGCGGCGAGCTCCTTTTCCGCCTCCTCGAAGGAATAGGTGTCGCCCTCCTCCATCACGAGGAGCGCAACGTCCATCATCGCATCCTTGCCGATGCCCTCGTCCAGACGGATATACTCGTTGTACCCACGCTTGACTTGCTTATCGATGTACATATTGATCCCCTCCATAAAAGATCTCCGGTCGTGTAGTGGACAGGGGCAGCCCGTCCACGCGGTCGATTGAAATATGAGCACGCAGCGGCGAAAGTCGAGATTTCGCGCGGTGCAGGGGTCGCGATCTGTCATTTATCACAAAAATAAATGGACGGCTTCTGGCAAATGATACAACAAAAATACGGTCATTTTAGAAAAGCACTTGCGGCGGTTCCCCATTTCGTTTATAATTATAGCAGATAGGGGCAGGAATGCTTGCAATATCTTCACCCACAATAACACGATATTAAGGTCTTTCGGGAGGATAGTCATGGACGCAGCGCGGCGAGAGAAAAAAGAACACGGGACGTTGGCCTTTCCGTTCCAGATCTATCCGGCGCTGGACGGGAGCGAAACGGACGACAGCGATTTCATCCCGTATCATTGGCACCCGGAGCTCGAGGTGATCACGGTCGATAGCGGGCGGGTGTCGCTGACCATCGCCGATCAGGTGTATGAAGGGGAGCATGGCGACGTGTTTTTCGCCGCGGGCGAGGAGATGCACGAGATCCGCGCCACCGGGCGGGACGACCAGTTCCGCTCGTTCGTGTTCGCGGCCGATTTTTTGCAGTTCGCGCGGGACGATCAGACCGAGTTCGAGCTGCTCGCGCCGCTGGCTGAGGGGCGGCTGCGCTTTCCCACCTGTCTGCGCGTGGGCGAGGCCGGACAGCGCGAGGTGCGCGCCCTGCTGGCGCAGATCGTGCGGGCGTGGCAGGGGCAAGCGCCGGGCTGTCAGCTCGCGGTCAAGGCCGCGCTGCTGGGGATCGTGGCGGTGTGCGCGAAAAACGGCCGATTGGAGGGGCATCGCGTCCGTCCGGGCGCGGATTACCGCGCCCGCCAGCTCAAGGCGATCGTCGGCTATCTGGGCGAGCATTTCACCGAGCCGCTGCCGCTGCCGTCGGTGGCGGCGCAGTTCGGCCTGTCGCCCCAGTATTTCAGCAGCTATTTTCGCGAGAATTTCGGCCGCACCTTCACCCAGCACGTCAATTCCCTGCGCATCGAGCAGGCGGCGCGGCTGCTGCGCGAGACCGACCTGCCGGTGATGGAGGTCGGCTTCAACGTGGGGTTCGACAATTTCAGTTACTTCATCAAGCGGTTCCGCGCGGTGTATGGCGTGTCGCCCTCGCATTATCGGAAAAACAGCACGGCGTGACGCAGCAAAAAAAGAGGAAGCGGTCTGCTTCCTCTTTTTCGTGTTCGGTTCAGCCGTCAGCCGGCTCGGGCGGGTCCTGCTCGAACCGTAGCCGGACGCCCTCCTGCTGGCAGAACGCGACGTATTCCGCCGGCGGCTCGCGGTCGGTGATGAAGCCGGTCAGATCTTTCAGATGGCAGAACGTGACGATAGCCTGCTTATCGATCTTGGAGGAATCGGCCATACCATAGATGCTGTCTGCCCGCTGGACGACGGCGCGTTTGATCTCGGCCTCCAAAAAGGTGGTGTTGGTCATGCCTGCGGTGAGCGAAACGCCGGTCGCGCCCATGAACGCCTTGTTGATCCGCATAGCGGACAGCGCCTCGATGGTGGACAAGCCCACGAACGAGTCGGTCGTGGGGCTGTAGATACCGCCGAGCGAGATGATGTTCAGGTTGTCATAGCGCGAGGCCTCGCTCAGCGCGCCGAGCGAGTGCGTGATGATCGTGATCCGCTTTTTGGCGGCCAAAAAGCGCAGCAGGCACAGGGTGGTCGTGCCCGAATCGATGAAGATGGTATCTCCGTCCTCGATCTCCTCGGCGGCCATGCGGCCGATCGTCGATTTATCGACCGGGTGCAGGCCGGAGCGGATCGGCGTGGGCACCGCGCCGGAGGGCACGGTGGCGGTCACGCCGCCGTATACCTTAGTGACGTGGCCGCGCATCTCCAGCTCATTGAGATCGCGGCGGATGGTGTTCTTGGAGACGCCGAACACCTCACATAGCTCATCGATGCTGACGGTCTCGCGCGAGATGACATATTGTTCGATGGAATTGAGACGGCTGACTTTCATTGTTCGTTACCTCGATCCTAGCCAAAATTTCGTCAAAACAATTGTATATAGTTTATCAGATCTTGCACCGATCGTCCACTGCTCCTTTGCGCACGGAAAAAGCGCGATCTGGCCAAGGTCGGCGCAGATCGTGTGATATTTCGCGCAAAAACTTGTCAAAAACCCGTAAAAACGAAGAGCGGAGCAAAAATTTGATTTATTTTTTCGGGCGGGGATGGAAAAAACGATGCTTTTGCCCAGAGACGGCGATCGGGACGGACGGGCGCGGATCGTGCACAGGATCGTTTTGGAGAGCGCCAAAAGATGACCAACACTTGACCAAGCGATCACAACGGATCTGACCGACTTTGGCACCGCATTTTTGTGAGATATTCCAGATGTAACAAAAAAACGAAAGAAAATTTGTAAACGAATGTTTGGATCATGGTTGAAATTTGGGTAGTTTGGTGTTACACTGATGGACGGATAGGCAGTGGCGAAAGCCGCTGCTACGCCGGGATCTGTTCCGTGAGGAGTTACAATATTTTTGAGTTAGGCAGGTGTATGCAATGCAAAAAGCAGAAAAGATGCAGGAGCTTCGCGTATTTGCACAGGAGATCCGTCTGGAGACCCTGAAGACCATTGGCTCGCTCGGCTTCGGCCATGTGGGCGGTTCGATGTCCATCATCGACGCGCTGGCTGTTCTGTACGGCGATGTGATGAAGGTAGACCCCAAGGATCCCCATTGGGTGGATCGTGACTGGTGCGTGCTGTCCAAGGGTCACGCCGGCCCGGCCATGTACGCCACCCTCGGTCTCAAGGGCTTCTACCCGCTGGAGAACGCTTACACGCTCAATCAGCCCCATACCAACTTCCCGTCCCATACCGACCGCACCAAGACTCCCGGCGTCGATCTGACCACCGGTTCGCTCGGTCAGGGCATGTCCACGGCCACGGGCGCGGCGCTCGGCAACAAGATCGACGGCCGCGATAACCACGTGTTCGTTTTCGTGGGCGACGGCGAGGCGGACGAGGGTCAGGTCTGGGAGGCTGCCCAGTTCGCTGTCCACTATGCGCTGGACAACCTGGTCTGCTTCGTGGACGACAACAAGTATCAGCTCGACGGCTCGTGCGAGACCGTCATGAAGCACGCCAAGGGCGTCGGCGCCAAGTTCGCTGCGTTCGGCTGGAACGTGATCGAGTGCGCTGACGGCAACGACGTGGAGCAGATCTATGACGCGATCGAGAGCGCCTATGCGACCAAGGGCGTGCCCACCTGCATCGTGCTGAACACCGTCAAGGGCAAGGGCGCGACCTTCGCCGACGGTACGGGCGCACATTCTTCTCAGCCGTCCAAGGAGCAGTGGGACGAGGCCATCGCCCACGCTGAGAAGCAGCTCGCTGAGATCAAGGCACAGTAAGGGAGGGTACGAACATGAGCTTTACTTTGATCGGCAAACACGAAAAGGATCCCCGCGCCAACCGTGATGGTTATGTCAGCGCGATGCTCGAGATCATGGAGCAGGATCCCACGGTCATGCACGTAGATTGCGATCTGGAGAACTGCATCAACACCGGCAAGCTGGCCAAGGCGTTCCCGACGCGCACGATCAACGCCGGCATCGCGGAGGCCAACGCCATGGGCGTGGCCGCTGGCCTGTGCGCCACTGGCAAGACCGTGTTCATGCACTCGTTCGGCTGCTTCGCGTCGCGCCGCGCCTTCGATCAGGCGTTCATGAGCGCGGCTTATGCCGAGCTGCCGGTGCACGTGGTCGGCTCTGACCCCGGCGTGTGCGCCGCGTATAACGGCGGCACCCATATGCCGTTCGAGGATTGCGCGCTGTATCTGTCCGTGCCGGGCGCGATCGTCATCGACCCGGTGGACTATGCGCAGATCAACTGCCTGACCAAAAAGCTGGCGGCCTCTGGCAAGTTCTCCTATATGCGCATGATCCGCAAGGCGTTCACCACCGTGTATGCGGATGGCTCGGACTTCGAGATCGGCAAGGGCGTCACGCTGAAGGATGGCAAGGATGTGGCGATCATCGCCTCGGGCATCATGGTGGATGAGGCGCTCAAGGCGGAGGAGCAGCTCGCCGGCGAGGGCATCTCGGCCAAGGTGATCGATATGTTCACGTGGAAGCCGCTCGACGAGCAGCTCGTGATCGAGTCGGCCAAGGCGTGCGGCGCGATCGTCACCGCCGAGAACCATCAGGTCAAGTGCGGTCTGGGCTCTGCGATCGCCAACGTCGTGATCCAGAACTGCCCCGTCCCGATGGAGATGGTCGGCGTCGAGGATCGCTTCGGCCAGGTCGGCGCGGAGAGCTTCCTGCGCGAGGAATACGGCCTGACGGCCGCGCACATCGTCGAGGCAGCCAAGAAGGCGGTCTCCCGCAAGTGAGCGACTCGATCGCCCCACGAAAGCGACAGCTTCGGCTGTCGCTTTTTTTCGTCGAAAGACGGCGGCCGTGCGGCCAAAAGGGCATGACAAGCGCGGCGGATGGGTGTATAATAGGGGAAAAGAGCCCCGCGCGGCGGTCAAACGGCACGCAGCGGGCAGATCGACCAAGGATACGGAGGAAAGAACATATGGATCTCAAGCAACGCGCCCTCGCGGCGCACGAGCAGTGGGCGGGCAAGATCGAGGTCGTCGCGCGGTGCGCGGTCGATAGCAAGGACGATCTGTCGATCGCCTATACACCGGGCGTGGCCGAGCCGTGTCTCAAGATCAAGGACGACCCGGCGCTGAGCTACACCTATACCCGGCGGCACGATCTGGTCGCGGTCATCACGGACGGCACGGCCGTGCTCGGTCTGGGCGACATCGGCCCGCTGGCCGCGATGCCGGTGATGGAGGGCAAGTGTGCGCTGTTCAAGGCGTTCGCGGATGTCGATGCCTTTCCGATCTGCGTGGCGTCCAAGGACGTGGATGAGATCGTGCGCACGGTCGAGCTCATCTCGGGCTCGTTCGGCGGCATCAATCTGGAGGACATCTCGGCGCCGCGCTGCTTCGAGATCGAGCGCCGCCTGAAAGAGGTGTGCGACATCCCGGTGTTCCACGACGATCAGCACGGCACGGCGGTCTGCTGCGGTGCTGCGCTGCTCAACGCCTGCCGCCTGACCGGCCGCAAGGTGGACGAGATCAAGATGGTTGTCAATGGCTGCGGCGCGGCCGCGATCGCCGTCACCAAGTTCCTGATGTTCCTCGGCGTCAAGGATGTGACCATGGTCGAGCGGTTCGGCATCGTGTGCGAGGGCGACGAGCGCCTCAACCCCGCGCAGGCCGAGATGGCCAAGGTCACCAACCGCAGCCATCGGACGGGCACGCTGGCGGACGCGGTGCAGGGCGCGGACGTGTTTTTCGGGATGTCCGCCCCGCAGGTGCTGACGAGCGACATGGTCGCGACCATGGCGGCCGAGCCGATGGTGTTCGCCATGGCCAACCCCGTGCCCGAGATCTGGCCGGAGGACGCGAAAAAGGGCGGCGCGGCCGTCGTCGGCACGGGGCGTTCGGACTATCCCAACCAGATCAACAACGTGCTCGCCTTCCCGGGGATCTTCCGCGGGGCGCTCGATGTGCGGGCGAGCGACATCAACGAGGAGATGAAGCTCGCGGCGGCCAAGGCGATCGCGGGCTGCGTGCCGGATGAACAGCTGACGAGCGACCATATCATGCCGATGGCGTTCGATAAGGCGGTCATCCGCGCGGTGGCGGACGCGGTCGCGCAGGCCGCGCGGGACACCGGCGTAGCGCGGCTCTGAGCGGCTGCTGACCGCTGCGCAGGAAGGCTCATCGGGGGCGGCGCACCGCTGCGGAAAGCAGGGTCGCCGCCCCCGTTCCGCGCCCGGGACGTGCTCGAGCACGCACGCACTGTGCGATCTGGCGAAAAAGCGTTTTGCACAGCAAGATCCTGTGCAAAAATGTGTTTGACTTTTGGTGCTTTGTTGAGTAAAATGAAAGCGAAGGTAAGATATGCGGCAACGCATAAGGGCATGAAAAAAGATATTTGGAGGGAATACTTATGTTGGATCCGAAGAAAGTAAAGCTCGGCATCTGCCCCATCGGTTGGACGAACGATGATATGTGGGATCTGGGCGACGAGAACACGTTCCAGCAGTGCATCTCTGAGATGAAGCTCGCCGGATTTGACGGCTGCGAGGTCGGCCACAAGTACCCGGTGGACAAGGCGGAGCTCAAGCATATGCTCGATGTCCGCAACATGACCATCGCGTCCAAGTGGTTCTCCTCGTTCCTGGTCGATAAGCCGTATGAGGAGGTCGAGGCGGAGTTCATCAAGGAGCTGGATTACCTGTCCTATGTCGGCGCGTCCGCGATCAACGTTTCGGAGCAGTCCGGCTCGATCCAGGGCAAGATGGACACGGCGGTGCTCGATATGGAGAACAAGCGCGTGCTGACCGATGAGGAGTGGGCTCGCTTCACCGACGGCATGAACAAGCTGGGCAAGCTGTCGATGGAGAAATACGGCATCCGCACCTGCTTCCACCACCACATGGGCACGGTCTGCCAGACGCTGGAGGAGACCACCCGCCTGATGGAGAACACCGATCCCCGGTATGTGTTCCTGTGCTTCGACACCGGCCACTTCACCTTCGCGGGCGAAGATCCGGTCAAGATGCTCGAGAAGTTCGCTGACCGCGTCGGCCATGTCCATCTGAAGAATATGCGTATGCCGCTGGTCGAAAAGGCGCGTGCGGAGCACTGGGCGTTCCTCGATGCCGTCCGCGCGGGCGCGTTCACCGTACCGGGCGATCCGGATGGCTGCGTCGAGTTCGATAAGGTGTTCGACCTGCTCGACAAGGCGGGCTACACCGGCTGGATCATGGTCGAGGCCGAGCAGGATCCGGCGAAGGCCAATCCGTTCGAGTATGCCAAGATGGGTCGCGAGTACATCACCGCGCACACCGGTCTGGGCGGCGAGGTCGTCCTCAAATAAGTGATCCCGTTCGATCGAAAGACCCGTTCCGTGAGGAACGGGTCTTTTTTCATGCCCAAAAGCCCGCTGTCACGCCACCGCGCGCAGATAGGCGCGCACGGTCGCGCGGTAGCAGAGCAGATAGAACAGGCAGAACACCAGCATCGCCAGCGCGACGCTGCCGCCGATCACCTCCGGCGCGTCGATCGCGAGCAGCGACATGAACGTGCACAAAAACGGCGTCGCGCCCGCGATGTGCAGCAGCGTGCCGCCCAGCGGCAGCAGGAACAGCGTGCGGAGCTGACGGCGAACGGTGTGCGCCGCACGCGCGTCCGACAGGCCGACCGCCCGCAGGATGCGCAGCCGTCCCACGTCCTCCGTGCTCTCCGCGAGCTGCTTATAGTATAGCACGAGCGCGGTACAGGCCAAAAACACCAGTACGAAAAACACGCCGAGAAAGGCGAGCGTGGTGAACAGCATCTCGATCTCGCGTGCGGCGACATCGGCGGTGTTCAGCCCGAACTGCCCCTCTACGACCGCCCGTCCGATGCGGGCGATCACCGTATCCTGTCCGAGCAGCACGCAGAACGAGCAGCACAGTGTGAACAGCGCCGCGCAGCCGAACAGACAGATGTTGACCAGTCCGGCGGCGTTCTTGCGCAGGCGATGCTGCAAGCCGGACACCACGACCAGCGCGGACGCATCCGTGTGCATACGCGGGCTGCGGCGCAGGCGGCGCAGCACCTCGGCGCTCACGCCGGTGAACACGCCATACGTGCCCAAGATGACCAGCGCCAGCGCGACCATGAAGCTGTGCAGCGAGGGCGCGAGGCGGCTGGTAGCGGACAGCGTGTAGGCGGCCAGCAGGCAGAGCACGCCGCCCACCGCGACCGGCAGACGGCCGCGCATCGGCTTTTCGCCCTGCGTCTGCTCGCGCAGCAGCGAGACCGGGCGGGCGCACGCAGCACGCCATACGCCGATCGCCACCAGCAGGGCGAAGCAGACCGCAAAGACCCGGGTCACGCCCAGCAGCGACGCGGCGGACAGCGTGCCGCGTGCGGCGGGCAGCCGCAGCGCGGCCAGCAGCGCACGCACCGTGAGCGGATAGACCAGCGCACCGCCGCCCAGTCCCAGCAGCAGGCTGACCGCGAAGCAGAGCGCGTTCTCGATCAGCAGGACGAGCGCGATGTGCCGCCGTTCCAGCCCGAGGATCGCGTACAACGCCAGCTCGCGGCTGCGGTTTTTGAGCAGATAGCTGTAAATGTACACCAGAAAGGGCGCGAGCACGACCGGCAGGAGCAGATAGCCCACGCTCATCAGGGTCTGGATATTATTGCCGCCCGCGATCGTCTCGCCGAGCAAGGGGTCGTGGACGAAGCAGGCGATGACCGTGTATACCATCGCCATGAACGCAGTGGACAGCAGGAAAGGCAGGTACAGACGGCGGCTGCCGGTCAGCCCGCGCACCGCCAGATGGGGGAGCAGAGCGTTACGCAAGACGGACGCCCCCTTGCTGCAAAGCGGTCATGTGGGCGGCGAGACGGGGATAAAAGTCCGCGCGGGACAGGGTGCCACGCACCACCTCACCGGCGACCAGCCCGTCGCGCAGGAACAGCACCCGGCCGGCGTGGCTGGCGGCCTCCAGACTGTGCGTGACCATCACGATGGTCTGTCCGTCCGCGTTGCACTCGTCCAGCATATCCAAAAGCTGCGCGGCGGAGCCGGAATCGAGCGCACCGGTCGGCTCGTCCGCCAGCAGCAGGGAAGGCGCGGTGATCAGCGCACGGGCGGCAGCGGCGCGCTGGCGTTCGCCGCCCGATACCTCGAACGGGAACTTTTCGAGCAGCGGCGTGATGCCGAGGCGGGCGGTCAGCGGCAGCAGGCGCGCTTCCATCTCCTCGTGCCGCAGCCCGGCGAGCACGAGCGGGAACACGATGTTCTCTCGCAGCGAGAGCGTGTCCAGCAGGTTGCAATCCTGAAAGATGAAGCCCAGCCGGTCGCGCCGGAACGCGGACAGCGCGTGGCCGGGGATCGCGGCCATGTCCGCGCCATCGAGCAGGATGCGGCCGCCGGTCGGCCGGTCGAGCGCGGCGAGCAGGGTGAGCAGCGTGGTCTTGCCGCTGCCGCTCTCGCCCATCACGGCGACGAACGCGCCCTGTTCCACCGAAAAGCTCACGCCGCGCAGCGCGGGCACACGGCGCCCGCCGAAGCGGGTGATGTGATCCTTGGTCAGTTGGTCTACTGTGAGCAGCATAGAGGTCCCTCCGTATCAATGTATTAAGTGGATAGTACAATAATACGATCGAAGGCCGCGATCGTCAAGCCCCTTTTTGTCCGAACGCGCAAAAAGACCCGACTCATACGAAAGGCATGAGCCGGGTCGGCGGCCGCGATAGGGCAGCGCGGTGCTGTTTCAGCGGAAAGCGGTGAGCAATATGGCCAAGACGACCATCGAGAGAAGGACGACGGCGATCAGCTGGAGCTGCTCGCTGGACATCTCGCCGGAGCGGGATCGCCGACGGCCGGACGAGGGCGCGTCCGAGCGGTGCGTTTGGTCGAACGCCTGCTTGTAGTGCGCGTAGCCATCCAGTCCTTTGCCGAAATAGCCGTAGTCATCTTTTTTCATCGCAGATCCCTCCTTCATTCCCAGTATACCAGAAAAAACGCAGGCAGTAAAGCGCGTCGAGCGCCGGGCAGCGCGGCGCGATGTTTCACAAATCGTAAATTCTATGGGAAAACCCTTTGCAAATTGCGCAGCGATAGGGTAAAATAGAAGGCGGGAAATCCAAGCAAGGAGCGTGGAGCATGGAAACACGGAAATATAAACGCGTATTGATCAAGATCAGCGGTGAGGCGCTGGCGGGCGACCGGCATTTCGGTCTGAATTTCGATGTGATCGGCCCGGTCTGTGATGTGATCAAAAAATGCAACGACGAGGGCTGCGAGATCGGCATCGTCGTGGGCGGCGGCAACTTCTGGCGCGGCGTCAAGGACGGCGGCGGCAAGATGGAGCGTACCCGCGCCGACCATATGGGGATGCTGGCGACCACGATCAACGCGCTCGCGCTGGCAGACGCGCTCGAGCAGCGCGGCGTGGCCGTGCGCGTGCAGACCGCGATCGAGATGAACCGCATCGCCGAGCCGTACATCCGCCAGAAGGCGACCCGCCATCTGGAAAAAGGCCGCGTGGTCATCTTTGGCTGCGGCACGGGCAACCCGTTCTTCTCGACCGACACCGCGGCCGTGCTGCGGGCGGCGGAGATCGGCGCAGAGGTCATCCTGCTGGCCAAGAACGTGGACGGTGTGTATGATTCCGACCCGGCGGTCAACCCGGACGCGAAAAAGTACGAACATCTGACGTATATGGATGTGCTCAATCAGGGGCTGGGCGTGATGGACACGACCGCGACCTCGCTTTCGATGGACAACCATATCCCGATCCTGGTGTTCGCGCTCTCCGATCCGGAAAATATTTATCGTACGGTCCAGGGAGAGAAGATCGGCACGATCGTAGAGGAGGAAGGATAAATGAAAGCGCAGCTCAATCCGTATGAGGAAAAGATGAAGAAAACGCTCGACGTGCTCGGCAAGGAGCTGGCGGCGGTGCGCGCCGGCCGCGCCAACCCGGCCGTGCTCGACCGCATCACGGTCGAGTACTATGGTGCGCCCACGCCGCTGGCGCAGATCGCGTCGATCTCGACCCCCGATCCCCGGGCGCTGGCGATCCAGCCGTGGGACAGCTCGATCCTCAAGGCGATCGAAAAGGCGATCCAGACCTCGGATCTGGGCATCAACCCCCAGAACGACGGCAAGCAGATCCGTCTGAACTTCCCGCCGCTGACCGAGGAGCGCCGCAAGGAGCTGATCAAGGGCGTGTCCAAGACCGGCGAGGAGGCGAAGGTCGCGCTGCGCAACATCCGTCGCGATGCGATCGACAAGTTCAAGGCCGCGCACAAAAAGAGCGAGATGACCGAGGACGAACTGCACGAGGGCGAGGAGCGCATCCAGAAGCTGACCGATAAGTATGTCAAGGAAGTGGACGGCAAGGTGGCGATCAAGTCCAAGGAGCTGGCAGAGGTATGAGCGCGTGCGCATCGAGGGGGGCGCTGAGCGCCTCCTCGATGCGATGAAAAGCGTCGTGCGCGGCACGCGTGGACAAGAAATATCATTCTGAGGGCGGCGGCTTCGTCGCCCCTTTGCATGGAGGAAGCATTTTGGCTCTGTTTACATGGAAAAAGAAGCGGACGCCCGTCCCGGCCGACCGGCCGGTGCCGCAGCACATCGCGGTCATCATGGATGGGAACGGCCGTTGGGCGAAAAAGCGCGGCCTGCCGCGGCAGGCGGGGCACAAGGTCGGCGCAGAGACCTTTCGCACGATCGCCACCTATTGCAAGGACATCGGCGTGCAGTATTTCACGGTCTACGCTTTTTCGACCGAGAACTGGAAACGCGCCAAGGATGAGGTGGATGCCCTGATGGATCTGTTCCGCGTGTATTTGCAGGAGGCGGCGGAGACCATGTTCCAGCGCGGCGTGGCCGTGCGCGTGCTGGGCGACCT
>JAUNJI010000030.1 GCA_030533295.1 Eubacteriales bacterium | reverse complement strand
GCTCGATGTGCTCGCGGCCGATCATGCCGCAGCCGATGACAGCGATCTTGAGTTCGTTCATGATACATTCTCCTTTTTCGTATAGGGGATCGTCCGCTGGCGCGGGCGTTCCGGTCGTGGTCGGGACAGCGTCATTGTACAACGATGTACACGTGAACGCAAGTGGCGAAATGCGATAAAATGAAGCGAGAGCGCCCGAGTCGATCTGTTCGATCTGCCTGTGGGGTCAGGCGGCGATGCCGAGGGGCGAGAACAGCACATAGATGCCGATCGCCAGCAGGATGCCGATGATGGAAACGACGTGGCGGTACTTCCACGGGGTCAGATCGACCGCGCCCACGTCCTCGATCTCGTATACCTCGCCCGGGCGGTACTTATCGAGCCACCACATGATGAGCAATTCGATCGGGAACAACACGGCCATCGCATACAGGTAGTGGATCGGGTCGTTCGAGCCGGGATAGGTGGGCGCGATCAACAGGAACGCGCCGTAGGCGATCACGTGGAAGATCGTGATGACCTTGGGCATATACTTGGGGATGCGCTTGAACATGAAGATGCCGAGGATCGTGCACAGCACGGGGAGCGAAACGAACTGGCTCATCGAGTTGAGGAAGGTCGTGATGCCGCCCGCGTTCGCGATGAACGGCGAGATGACGATCGCGACGCAGCCCGCGATGGTGCCATAGATCTTGCCGATCTTGACGCACTTGACATCAGACGCCGTCGGATCGATCGACGAGCGATACAGATCGAGCGTGAACATGGTCGAGGCCGAGTTGAGCACCGAGTTGAACGAGGACAAGATCGCACCGAACATGACGGCCGCGAAGAAGCCCATGACCGGCTTCGGGACGACCTCGGCGATCAACGCGGGATAGGCCATGTCGATGGCGTTGGCCTGACCGGCCAGCTTGTCTTGGATGGAGGGCAGATAGTACGCGATGATGCCGGGGATGACCAGATACAGCGGGCCGAGGCACTTGAGGAAGCCGCAGAAGATCGCGCCCTTTTGGCCTTCCTTCAGGCTTTTCGCCGCCAGCGAGCGCTGCACGAAGGACTGGTTGGTGCACCACCAATACAGGTTGTTGAAGAACATACCGGTGATGATGAGAGGCCACGGCACCTCGGGCTCGGGCGCGTTCCATGCGTTGACCGCGTTCATCTTGGCGGGATCGGCCTCGACGATGTACTTGATGCCGTCCAGGATGCCGTCGCCGCCGGTCGCAGCGGACAGCGCCGCGAAGCCGAGGAAGGGGATCATCAGACCGCCGATGATCAGGCCGATGCCGTTGATCGTATCAGATACGGCGACGGCTTTCAGGCCGCCGAAGATCGCGTAGCAGCCGCCGATGATGCCGATGATCACGCAGATGATCGCGACCGCCATGAAGCGGCTCATGTGGAACATACCGGAGATGTCGAAGATCTGCTCGAACACGACCGCGCCCGAATACAGGATGACAGGTAGGTTGAGGATCGAATACATGACGACGATGATGAGCGAGAACATGGTCTTGGTGCCACGGCCATAGCGCACTTCCATCAAGGAAGGGATGGTCATCGCGCCCATCTTGAGGTAGCGCGGCAGGAAGTAGTAAGCCAGCACGAGCAGCGTGAACATCGAACCGACTTCCCACGCGATGGGACCCATGTTGGTCTTCCAGCTCTGGCCGTTCAGCCCGACGAGCTGTTCGGCGGAGAGGTTGGTCAGCAGCAATGAGCCTGCGATGACGATGCCGGGCAGGCCGCGCCCAGCGAGGAAATAGCCTTCTGCGGTATCAAGGTCCTCATCGCGCGTTTTCCAAGCAGAGATGACTGCGACGAGGATGGTGAACAGGAGGAAGGAGATCCCTGTCCACGCGAACGAGTTGAAGAATGACATGATGTACCCCCGATCGATGATTGGATGAATCGAACTGCGTTTGTGTGCACGTGAACGCATTTGTCGAAAAAATGACCCTCGGATCGGGCGACCGATTCGTAAGCAGAGGAAAAAATAGCTCACATGACCAGAAGGCGTATCAGGGGATCGTTTTTTGATGGCATAAAGATACCACATCGAACGGCCGCTTGCAAGAGGGATCGTTGAAAAAAAGAGGCCGTTCGCCGCATTTCGTGGATCAGGACAAAGATCCGCGACCGGATCTGTGCGTTTGCGCGAAAAAATCGGCTGTGTGCGTGCAAATGCGTGCGATCTTTCTGTATCGATGCACAAATAAAAGCCCAGGATCTTATGCAGTTTTTCCGGGGGTCGCTCGATGCGGATGCGGTGCGCCGTGCGGGACGGTTGCAAATCGCGTGCATCGTGGTATACTATCCATAAGACGAACATCATCCGAACAGGGAGGAGGAAGGGGCATGGCTGTTACTGCACAGCAGATCGCCGAGCTGGCGGGCGTTTCCCGCGGCACGGTCGATCGGGCGCTGCACGACCGCGGCCGCGTCGCGCCCGAGGTGGCTGCACGCATCCGCCGGATCGCGGCCGAGCTGGGCTACAAGCCCAATCTGGTCGGTCAGGCGTTGGTGCGCACCAAGCGGGGGTTCAAGCTGGGCGCGATCGTGCAATCGATCGAAACGCCCACCATGCAGATCGTGTGCGGCGGCGTGCGCCGGGCGGCTGTCGAGCTGCGCGCCTCGGGCGTCGAGCTGCTGCTGCGCGAGGTGCGCGGGCTGGACACCGAGCAGATGCTGGAATATATCGAGGGTTTGGTCGAGGACGGCATACAAGGCTTGGCGATCTCGCTCAACAATGCGCCCGAGCTGCGCCGGTGCATCGACGAGCTACACGAACAGGGCATCCCGGTGGTCACGCTCAACTCGGACGCGCCGGGCAGCCGCCGTCTGTGCTTCATCGGGCTGGACAATTACCGTGCGGGGCGCACAGCGGCCGGGCTGATGCGCGAGATCCTGCCGCAAGGCGGGCGGGTGCTGCCGCTGACCGGCCATCTGAACAACACCGCGCACAACAACCGGCTCAACGGCTTTTCGGACGCGCTCCGGGAGGGGACGGCGGAGGACATCGTGCTGTTGCCCTTCCAGCCGTGCTTCGATCGGGACGACTACGCCTATGAGATCACCCAGCACGCCTTGCGCGCCGAGCCCGGTCTGGCGGGCGTGTACGTGTCCTCCAACGGCCAGCGGGGCGCGTGTCAGGCGATCGAGGAGGAAGGGCTCAAGGGGCGGGTCAAGGTGATCGCGTTCGACCTGAACGAGACCAACATGGCGCTGCTCCATTCGGACAGCCTGAGCTTCGTGATCGATCAGGAGGCCGCCGAGCAGGGGTATCGGCCGCCGTACATCCTGTACGAATACCTGATGCACAAAAAACGACCCGCGCAAGAGCTGCTGTACACGGACATCGCGATCCGCACCAAGTATAACAGCGATCTCGTGCTGTCGCCGCCCGAGGAGCAGCGGACAGGCGGCGCGGCGGTCGCCGGCGGCTGATGTCCGGCGGCGCGTAGCGGCGGAGAGAGCAAGATCCGGCCTGTGCCACATGGCGCAGGCCGGATCTTGTGTATTTGTGGGGAGAGCGGCGCGGTTTTAGCCCGGCTGCACGGCGCTGCGCTGGGCGAGCGCCTCGATCGGGCGGCGCGAGGTCAGGTTGTGCACACCATAGGACAAGATCTGCGCCATGGTCTGCGGGCAGTCGATCGTCCACGCGGAAACGCCCAGTCCCTGCTGCGCGAGACGGTCGCAAAAGCGCGGCGTGACCAGACGATGATACATATTGACCGTGCGGATGCCATATGTCCGGCAGACCGCACTGACCGTCTCGGCGGCGTGCAGCTCGAAGTCGGGGTTTTCCCGGTAGCGGGCGTACAGATCGGGGACGACCTCCTCCAGATTGAGGTAGATCTCGACCGCGTCTTGCAGGCCGGACACGCGCGATGCGGCACGCACATCGACCGTGCCCGAGTAGATCACGCGGCCGGTCAGCCCGCACGACAGCGCCAGTCGGTAGACCGCCTGCTCCAGACCGGGCTGCTTGAGGTCGCAGTTGATGCACATGGTGGGATGCGCCCGCACCAGCTCGAACGCTTGCGCGAGCGTGGGCGCATGGTCGTCGGCGGCATCGTGGCCGAGGGCGAGCGTGCCGTCTGCGCGGCGGCGCACATCGACCTCGAGCGCATCGATGGGCAGCGCGAGCGCGCAGCGCACGAAGGTCAGGCTGTTGTCGGGCGTGTCCTCTGCGCCGGAGTGGGCGGTGATAAGGGTGTGGTTCGGCATGGTCGCTCTGTGCTGATGTCCACGCGCGGGGAAGGGGGGACATCAGGCTCCTTTCGCAAAAAAATGGCAGCAGCGCACCGCAGTGCGCCGCCGTTCCCGTCCCCACCGGCTGCGGGGGAGAGCGTGACAGTTCCAGTGTACCCAGCGGCGAGGCGATCGTCAAGAAAGGGAACTGTTTTTGTAAAAATCAGACAAAATCGAAATTTATATACAAAAAAGCATTGTGAAGATTGTGGAAAAACATGGTTGACTAAAAAATACTAACATGGTATGATTTAGATAACGGTCCGAGGATAGCATATCATCGAACGAATACCGATCAAGGAGGGTCACCCCATGTTGTTCCGAACCACCGACGCGCACGAAAAGCTGCGCAACGAGATCCGCGCCTTCGCGGAAAAAGAGGTCAAGCCGCTGGCGTTCCTCATGGATAAGGAGAATGGATTCCCGACCGAGGCCGTCCGCGCGATGGGCGAGCGCGGCTATATGGGGCTGCCATATCCCAAGGAATACGGCGGCGCCGGGCTGGATGTCATGAGCTACGCGATCGCGGTCGAGGAGCTGTCGCGCGTCGATGGCGGCACCGGTGTCATCCTGTCGGCGCACGTGTCGCTCGGCTCGTGGCCGATCTTCGCGTTCGGCACCGAGGAGCAAAAGCAGAAATACCTCGTGCCGCTGGCCAAGGGCGAGAAGATCGGCGCGTTCGGCCTGACCGAGCCCAACGCCGGTTCGGATGCCGGCGGCACCGAGACGACCGCCGTCGATAAGGGCGACCACTATCTGCTCAACGGCGGCAAGATCTTCATCACCAACGCCCCCAAGGCGGATACCTATGTGGTGTTCGCCGTCACCACGCCCGACATCGGCACCCGCGGCATCTCGGCGTTCATCGTCGAAAAGGGCTGGGAGGGCTTCACCTTCGGCGATCATTACGACAAGATGGGCATCCGCTCGTCGTCCACGGCCGAGCTGATCTTCAACGATGTCAAGGTGCCCAAGGAGAACCTGCTCGGCAAGGAAGGACAGGGCTTCAAGATCGCGATGGCGACGCTGGACGGCGGCCGCATCGGCATCGCCTCGCAGGCGCTGGGCATCGCGCAGGGCGCATATGAGGCGGCGCTCGAATACGCCAAGGAGCGCGTCCAGTTCGGCAAGCCGATCGGCTTCCAGCAGGCGATCTCGTTCAAGCTGGCCGATATGGCGACCAAGCTGCGCTGTGCGCGGATGCTGGTCTACTCGGCGGCCGAGATGAAGGAGGCGCACGAGCCCTATGCGATGGAGGCGGCGATGGCCAAGATGTACGCATCGGACATCGCGCTCGAGGTCACGAACGACGCCGTGCAGATCTTCGGCGGCACCGGCTTCCTCAAGGGCATGGATGTCGAGCGGATGTACCGTGACGCCAAGATCACCACCATCTACGAGGGCACCAACGAGATCCAGCGCGTCGTGATCGCGGCCAGCCTGCTCGGCAAGCCGCCCAAGCGCGCCGGCGGCTCGTCCAGCCAGCCCAAAAAGCCCGCGCCGATCACGGGCGTGCGCAAGCGCACCATCCTCAAAGAGGGCTCGGCGGCGGACAAGGTCGCGGCGCTGGTGGCCGCGCTGCAAAAGGACGGACACGACTTCACGGTCGGCATCCCGATCGACACGCCGATCACGCAGGCCGAGCGCGTCGTTTCGGCCGGGCAGGGCATCGGCAGCCGGGAGAACATGAAGCTGATCGAGGATCTGGCGCGTGCGGCCGGTGCGGCGGTCGGCTCGTCCCGCCCGGTGGCGGAGACCTTGCAGTATGTGCCGCTCGACCGCTATGTGGGCATGTCCGGCCAGAAATTCAAGGGCAATCTGTATATCGCCTGCGGCATCTCGGGCGCGATCCAGCACCTCAAGGGCATCAAGGACGCCTCGACCATCGTGGCGATCAACAAAAACGGCAACGCGCCGATCTTCAAGAACTGCGATTACGGCATCGTGGGCGATGTCAACGAGATCCTGCCGCTGCTGACCGCCGCGCTCGACACCGGCGAAAAGCAGCCCGCCCCGCCCATGGTCAAGATGAAGCGACCGCCGATGCCCAAGCCCGAGCCGATCGGCAAGCGCTATGTGTGCGGCGGCTGCGGCTACGAATATGTCCCCGAGCTGGGCGACCCGGACGCGGAGATCGCCCCCGGCACGCTGTTCGACAAGCTGCCCGCGGAATGGGTGTGCCCGGAGTGCGGCGAGGGCAAGGAACTGTTCATCGAGGCCTGACCGGAGAATAAGGAGGAGAAACTATGTACAGCGTGCGCAAGGTAACGGACGATCTCTATTGGGTCGGCGCGAACGACCATCGTCTCGCCCTGTTTGAAAATATCTTTCCCATCCCGCGCGGCGTATCCTACAATGCCTATCTGCTGATGGACGAGCAGACCGCGCTGTTCGACACGGTGGATTGGTCGGCCTGCCGCCAGCTGCTCGAGAACGTCGAGCACGTGCTGGACGGCCGTCCGCTCGACTATCTGGTCATCGACCATATGGAGCCCGACCACGGCGCGTCCATCGAGGAGATCCTGCTCCGCTATCCGGCGGTCAAGGTGATCTCGACCGAAAAGGCGTTCCTGTTCATGCGCCAGTTCGGCTTCCACACCGAGGGACATGAGCTGATCACCGTGCAGGAGGGCGATACCTACTGCTTCGGCCAGCATACCGTGACCTTCGTCGCCGCGCCGATGGTGCACTGGCCGGAGGCCATGGTCACGTTCGACACGACGAGCGGCGTGCTGTTCTCGGCGGATGCGTTCGGCTCGTTCGGTGCGCTGGATGGCAAGCTGTTCGCGGACGAGGTCGATTTCGAGCGCGACTGGCTGGACGACGCCCGCCGGTATCTGACCAACATCGTGGGCAAGTACGGCCCGCACGTGCAGCTGCTGCTCAAAAAGGCGGCCGGCATCCTCGACCAGATCAAGTTCATCTGCCCGCTGCACGGGCCGGTCTGGCGCAAGGATCTGATGTGGTTCATCGAGAAGTACGACCGCTGGAGCCGCTACGAGCCCGAGGAGAAGGGCGTCATGATCGCCTATGCCTCGATGTATGGCAACACGGAGGCCGCCGCGCAGGCGCTCGCCGGGCGGCTGTGCGACAAGGGCGTGACCAACGTCTGGCTGTATGACGTGTCCGATACCCACGTTTCGCAGCTGATCGCCGAGACCTTCCGCCTGAGCCATATCGTGCTGGCCTCGGTGACGTACAATCTGGGCATCTACCCGGTCATGCACAACTATTTGATGGATATGAAGGCGCTCAACGTGCAAAAACGCACGTTCGCGATCATCGAAAACGGTTCTTGGGCGGTCAAGTCGGGCGACCTGATGCAAAAGTTCCTCGACGAGGAGCTCAAGGACATGACCGTGCTCAACGACCGTCTGTCGCTGGCGTCCTCGCTGCTGCCGGACAAGGCTGGTGAGCTGGAGGCGCTCGCCGATGCGATCGTCGAGTCGATCGGCCGGTAAAACGCCGCACGACCCCAGAAAAAACAGCGACCGCCCCGTCGGATCTGTCCGACGGGGCGGTGTTTCGCGGTGTGGGACGGGGCGTTCAGCCCGGGAGCGCGTCGCCAGCCGTGTAACCCTCCAGCGAACCGGCCTTGGCCTGGATGCACACGAACTTGATCGCGCAGTCCGCCGCAGCGGAAAACTGGCGCTTGGCGGCCGGTGCGACGCGGAGCCAGTCGCCCGCGTGCAGGTCGATGGTCTCGCCGTCGATCACGGCGCTGCCCTTGCCCTCGAGGATACCGTAGATCTCCTCGTTCTGCTGGTGGATGTGGACGAAAGGCACGCCGGTGCCCGCGGGCAGGATGTTGATGCTGACCTCTGCGCCGGTCAGGCCGAGGGCATCATGCAGCTCGACGCGGGCATCCGCCGCGACGCTCGTTTTCTGGTAGTTCTTCATGTGAGTGACCTCCTATATCTGTTCGGCAGTCCTGTTGGTAAGTCTTATGATAGCATCCGGCGGCCACTTCGTGAAGTACGCACTTTTTGATAACATACGCACCTTTCGGTAACTGCCCCGACCGCGTTCATACTTGGCTTTTGGCCCGCTCCTGTGCTATAATGGTATATCATGCCGTGTTTTTTACACGATCATCACAGCGTTATTGGAACGGGATAGGAGGATCATATGAATCGGCGATCTGAACTACCGGCGTGCCCGGTCGCGGTCACGGTCCGCTTGATCGGGAGCAAGTGGAAATTGCTCATCCTGCGCGACCTGCTCGAGCGCCCGTGGCGTTTCAACGAGCTCAGGCGCTCGCTCGACGGCATCAGCCAGAAGGTGCTGACCGACGACCTGCGCGCGATGGAGGCCGATGGGCTGATCACCCGGACGGTGTACGCCGAGGTGCCGCCGCGCGTGGAATACGCCCTGACCGAGCTGGGCGCGTCCATGCGGCCGATCCTGGAGGCCATGCAGGCGTGGGGCGAGGCGTATCAGGCGCGTATGGCGGCGGCCGAACCCGCCGCGGAAGAGCAGGTCGAGCAGCCCGGCTGAGCGGCTGCCCGCACGACAGCACGAACAGAAAGGAACGAACACATGGACATCAAGCTGATCGCCGCAGACATGGACGGCACGCTGCTCGACAGCGCTAAGCGGCTGCCGGAGGGGCTGTTCCCGCTGATCGCCGCGCTGCGTGCGCGGGGCGTGCGGTTCGCGCCCGCCTCCGGCCGACCGTATCACACGCTGTATGCGCAATTCGGCGCGATCGCCGATGAGCTGCTATACATCAGCGAGAACGGCGCGATGGTGTGCGACGGGCGCGAGCTGCTCTCGTTCGCGGCCATGCCGGTGGGGGAGGTGTGCCGCGCCGTGCAGGCCGCGCGCCGCCTGCCCGGCGTGCAGGTGATCGTCTCCGCGCGGTCGGGCAGCTTTTATGAGCCGACCGACGACGCGCCCTTTCTGCGCGCGATCGCGCACTATTGCGCCCGCCGCACCTGCGTGCCCGATCTGCTGGCCTTCGTTCGGCGTGAGCCGGTGTGCAAGGTGGCGCTGTTTTGCGCGGGACGAGCCGAACAGGTGCTGCTGCCCGCCTTCCGGTCGTTCGCGGCGACCACGCAGGTGGCGCTGTCCGGCGTGGATTGGGTCGATCTGATGCGGCCGGGCATGAACAAGGGATACGCGGTCGGTGCGCTGTGCGCCCGGCTGGGCATCACGCCGGCGGCGTGCATGGCCTTTGGCGACTATCTCAACGATCTCGAGCTGCTCGAAGCAGTGGGGGAGTCCTATGGGATGGCCAACGGCCACGAGCGCCTCAAGGCGGTGGCCAAGCATATCTGCCCGTCCAACGACGAGGACGGCGTGTGCCGCACGATCCGCGCGGTGTTCGGTATTGACAAAAGCTGATCGGGCTTATACAATGAAAAAGGAAAAAGCAGAGTAGACCGTGGCGCGTCAAGTGTTGCCGGAACGGGGAGTTGTCCGGCGAACGAAAGGGAGCATCCCTGCGGTGCCGTGGTCGCATCCCGCTGCTGCAACTATTTAGGCACCTCCTAGATCGCTGTGGCAACAGATGACTTTTTACAGGAGGTGTTTTTTCTATGTCCAAGACCCCCAATATCTTCGTGCGCTCGCTGCGCGAGCTCAAGAACGCCCGCGCCCTCGCGCTGACCGCGCTGTTGATCGCGATCAATATCGCGCTCGACTTGCTCGGGCTGGAGATCCGCATCCCGCCCAACCTCAAGATCGGCTTCGGCTTTCTGACCAACGCGGCGATCGGTATGCTGTTCGGCCCCGCGGTCGCGATGCTGGCCGGTGTGGCGACCGATGTGCTGGGCTATTTCGCGGGCGGCTTCACGATGGGCGGTTATTTCCCGGGCTTCACGCTCACGGCGATCGTCGCCGGGCTGTTTTGGGGCCTGTGGCTCTATCCCCGCAAGCTGACCGTGTGGCGGGCGATCGGCGCCAAGGTATGCGTCAACCTGTTCTGCAACATCGGCCTGAACACGCTGTGGCTGATGATGATGAGCGGCAAGGCGATGGGCGCGTTGCTGGCCGTGCGCGTGCCCAAGAACCTCATCATGCTGCCGATCGAGGTCGTCGTGCTCTACGTGGGCATGAAGCTGGTGCTGCGGCTCTATCAGATGCTGCCCGCCGCGCAGGGACACACAGCAGAAAACGAACTGCCGTAACGACGGCGGACCACGCCGCCCGGCTGCGCCGGGCGGCTGTCTTTTTGTGGCAGATCGCGATATTTTTATCAAGGGCTAGGGATTTCCCTATACAGATCGCGGAAAATTTGGTATACTAGATACGATCGGAGATGAACGGCGCTGTCCGTTCGCTGAAAAGGGAGTGACCGCTTTATGAAATTGACAAGAGAGAGCATCCGACATGATACGTCATGGAAGGGCTACCGCCTGCCGCAGTACGACATCGACGCGGCGAGAGACAACACCCAAAAAGCGCCGACGTGGCTGCATTTTGGCGCGGGCAACCTGTTCCGGGCGTTCCCCGCTGTGCTGGCGCAGCGCTTGCTGACCGCAGGGCTGTCGGACACGGGCGTGATCTGCTGCGATGGGTATGATGAGGAGCTGATCGACCGCTGCTACCGCGCGTGCGACCAGCTTTCGTTGGTGATCACGCTGTATTCCAACGGCACGATCAACAAGGAGGTCGTCGCGTCCGTCGCCGAGAGCCTCAAGCTGAGCGAGGACATGGCGCGGCTGCAAGAGATCTTCCTGTCGCCCTCGCTGCAAATGGTCAGCTTCACGCTGACCGAAAAGGGCTATACCATCCAAGACGAGACACATGCCTTCCTGCCGGATTATGCGCACGACCGGGAGCAAGGCCCCGCGGACTGCCGCTCGTTCTACGGCAAGCTGGCGGCGCTGTGCCTGCTGCGCTGCCGGGCGGGGCTGCCGCCGCTGGCGCTGGTGTCGATGGACAACTGCTCGGACAACGGTGCGCGGCTCGAGCGGGCGATGCGCCATATGTTCAACCCGTGGAAGCGCAGCGGCGCGATCACCGAGCAGGAGCACACCTATCTGCTCAAGCAGAACACCTTCCCGCTCTCGATGATCGATAAGATCACCCCGCATCCCGACCCGCGCATCGCGGAAAAGCTGGCCGAGGATGGCGTGGAGAACGTCCAGCCCTTCACGACCCAAAAGGGCACCTGCGCGGCGATCTACGTCAATTCGGAGAGCCCGCATTACCTGCTGATCGAGGATGCGTTCCCCAATGGCCGCCCGCCGTTCGAGCAGTGCGGCGTGATCGTGACCCGGCGCGACATCGTCGAGAAGTCCGCGCTGATGAAGGTCAGCACCTGCATGAACCCGATGGACACCGCGCTCGCCGTGTTCGGCTGTATGCTGGGCTACACCCAGATCAGCGCCGAGATGAAGGATCCTGAGCTGGTCACGCTGATCACCCGCCTGAGCGAGCAGGAGGCCATGCCGATGGTGGCCGATCCGGGCGTGATCGATCCGGTCGCCTTCCTGCATGAGGTGCTGGGCGAGCGGTATCCCAACCCCTTCTTGCAGGATTCGCCCCAGCGTATCGCGACCGACACCTCGCGCAAGATCCCGCTGCGCTTCGGCACGACGCTGTATGCCTATTATAACTCCATGCTGCCCGCGCACCGCGCGACCAAGCTGGTGTATATCCCGCTGGTGCTGGCCGGCTGGCTGCGCTATCTGGTCGGCGTGGACGACCGTGGCGAGCCGTTCACGCTCAGCCCCGATCCCCATCTGGAGGACGTGCGCGCGCTGATGGGCGCGCCCAAGCTGGGCGACGAGGTGCCCGAGTCGCAGCTCTATCCGCTGCTCGCCGACCGGTATTACTTCGGCGTCAACCTGTTCGAGATCGGCGTGGGCGAGACCGTCGTGCGGATGTTCAACGAGCTCAACAAGGGGCCGCGTGCGATCCGCGAGACGCTGCGCCGTTACTGCGGGGCACAAGAGAAGAGCGATTGGATCTTGTAAGACCGCGCTGCGGCCGTAGGCTGAGGGCAGCCGCCCCTGCGGCGGCCTGCTCCGGCACACCGGCCGATCAAAAACGGGAGGACTGCCCACGCGGGGGCAGCCCTCCCGTTTCGTCGTTCGCCGAGCATCGTCCGCTGCGATAGAAAAATAGACCCGGATCCCGCTCCGATCGGAACGAGATCCGGGTCATGTCCATTTGGTGGAGCCGAGGGGAGTCGAACCCCTGTCCGAAAGCACATCCACCGTGACTTCTCCGGGCGCAGTTCGTCTATTGGGATTCCCGCTGCGGTGCGCCGGCGAACAGGCTCACCGTTTTGGTAGAGTCATGTTACATGACGGGGGCAACTCTTACCCCGTACACGTTCACCACTGATCGACGCCGGATCTCAGAGCCGTGGTCCTCTCTGAGCCGACGGGCTGTACCTGATCAGGCAGCCTGAAGAGTATAATCGTTGTTGTTTGATTTATAAAAGTTGGAGCTTTTAGCGCAGATCCCCACTGCGGCCCGCTATCCCGGCTTCAACGCCCCCGTCGAACCCGTTACGGCCCCATATCGTCGCATCGGCGTCCGATGCGCAGGGTCAACGATGTCTCTCCTTCATCGCGCGGTCGATCTCCCGCTTGGCATCGCGTGCGGCGATGCTGTCCCGCTTGTCGTGCAGCTTTTTGCCCTTGCACAGCCCGATCTCGAGCTTGACCCGCGCGTTTTTGAAATACACCGCGAGCGGGATCAGGGCGTAGCCGTCCTGCTTGGTCTTGCCGAACAGGGCAGCGATCTCCCGCTTGTGCATCAGCAGACGGCGCGCCCGCAAGGGATCCTTGTTGAAGATGTTGCCCTTTTCATAGGGGGAGATATGCATCCCGCGCACGAAAAGCTCGCCATCCTTGAAGGTGCAATAGGAATCCTTGAGGTTGACCTGTCCTTGCCGGATCGATTTGACCTCGGTGCCGGCCAGCTCGATGCCCGCCTCGTATTTCTGCTCCACGAAGTAGTCGTGCCACGCTTTTTTGTTGGCTGTGACCTGCTTGGTGCCTTTTTTATCTGCCATCGCGTGACCTCCTCGCTCGTGATACAGTATATCATACCACGGGATCGGCGCTTTGTAAAGATGTAAGTCGCCGCCGCGATCCGACCGCGCCCGTGCGAAGGCGCTTTTTTTGTTGCGATCTGCGGGCGGTTTTGCTATACTATAATGAGATACCAATGGGGAGGAAAGATGAGATGGAGGAGCAGAACAAGGGCTTCCGCGGTGCGATATTCGGCGGTTTCCGGCGGGAGGATGTGCTGCGATACATAGAGCAGACCGATAATAAATATTTTGCCGAGACGGAGGAGCTGCGCCGTCAGCTCACCGAGTCGCAGTCTGCGCTGGGCGAGCTGCGCACGCAGAACGAAAAGCTGACCGAAAAAAACGCCGAGCTGCTGGAGCGGCTGGGCGAGATGACGCTGGATGCGGATAAGATCCGCTCGCAGCTCGATCAGATCGAGAGCGGGTTTTCGCTCCAAGTCGCCGAGATCGAGGCGCAGTCCGCGCACGCGGCGTCTTTGGCGGCCGAGAACGACCGCCTGACGGCGGAAAACACCAAGCTCGCCGCTAAATGCGGGGAGTACGACGCATCCAAGGACAAGATCGCGGAGATGGAGCTGTCCGCCTATCGCCGCGCCAAGCAGATCGAGGAGGACGCCAAGATCGGCCTGCAAAAGCTGCGGCGGCAGTCGCAGGAGATGATCGAGCAGGTCAAGCGCCAGCTCGACGCGACCAAGGAGAACTACCGCACGGTGCTGGCGCGCAGCCAGCAGGAATCGGCGGAGATGGCGCGCAAGGCCAGCGAGGTGCTGGGCGAGATCGACCGCATCAGCGCTTCGCTCAGCCGGGGGGAGGACAAGTCCCGCGCCGGTCTGCGCGATGTGCTCAACACCCTGCGGCCGAAAACGGAGGAATGAAGCATGGCACACTATGATCTGACGACCGATCAGCTCAAGGAGATGGCGCCCCGCCTGCGTGCGGGCGATACGGTGTCGCTGACCGGCGTGATCTATACCGCGCGGGACGCGGCGCACAAGCGGATCGTCGCGGCGATGGACGCGGGCGAGGCGCTGCCCTTCGAGCTGGACGGCGCGGCGATCTATTATGCCGGGCCGACGCCCGCCAAGCCGGGTCAGGTGATCGGCTCGGTCGGGCCGACGACCTCGGGCCGCATGGATCCGTTCGCGCCCCGTCTGCTGGATGCCGGTCTGTGCTGCATGATCGGCAAGGGCGTGCGCAGTCAGGCCGTGCAGGACGCGATGGCGCGCAACGGCGCGGTCTATATGGTCGCGATCGGCGGCGCGGGCGCGGTCAAGGCCGCGTCCATCAAGCGCGTCGAGGTGATCGCCTATGAGGATCTGGGCTGTGAGTCGGTCAAGCGGCTGACGGTCGAGGGCTTCAGCGCCATCGTGTCGCAAGATCACGTGGGCGGCAACTTATATACACAAGGCGTCGCGCAGTACAAAAGGTGACCGCATAAACCTCCCCCTTCGGGCATAGGCTTTGCTGAAAGCAGTCCAAGGGGGGATCGTTTTTTGAGACTGGGATTTCGGCACACGGCATTGCAGGCGGTCGTCACGGTGGCGGCGCTGTGCTTTGCCATCAGCCTGCTGCGGTACGGTGCCGCGCAGACCGCCTTCGCAGCGGGGGAGGGCGTGCCCCTGCCCATCCTGATGTATCACAGCATCCTGAAGGATGAGGCGCGGCAGGGCAAGTATGTGCTCTCGCCCACCGTGCTGGCCGCCGATCTGGACGCGCTCCGGCAGCGCGGCTACCAGACCGTGACCGTCGCCGATCTGCTCGCCTATGTGCAGCAGGGCACGCCGCTGCCCGACAGACCGGTGATGATCACCTTTGACGACGGGTACTACAACAATTATGTATATGCCTATCCGCTGCTGCGCCAGCGCGGGATGCGGGCGGTGGTGTCGATCATCGGCAGACAGACCGCGACTTTCACCGAGGACGGCACAGAGAACGCCTATTGGTCGCATCTGCGGCTCGACCGCTTGGCCGAGATGCAGGACGTGTTCGAGGTGCAGAACCATTCGTGGGATCTGCACGAATACGGGGCGCGGCGCGGCTGCCTGCGGATGCGCGGCGAGGCCGAGGCCGGATACGAGAGCCTGCTGCGCGAGGACACCGGGCAGACCCAGCGCCTGCTGACCGAGGCCGGTCTGCCGGCGCCGCAGTGCTATACCTATCCGTTCGGCGCGTGCTCGGCCGAGAGCGAGCGCATCCTGCGCGATATGGGCTTCGCGTGCACGCTCGGCTGCGAGGAGCGCATCAACATCGTGACGCGGGACGCCGCGTGCCTGTACGAGATGGGACGGTTCAACCGGGCGGCAGGGGAGAGCACGGCGCACTTCCTCGACCGCGCCTTGGGGGCGTGAGCGGATGGCAGAGCTGCGTTTTTCCGAGCTGCACTGCCGCGAGGTGATCGACCTGTGCGGCGGTGCCCGGCTGGGCGAGGTGAGCGATCTGGTGATCGACCCATCCTGCGGACAGATCCGGGCGCTCGTCGTGCCCGGGCAGGGCGGGCTGCTCGGCATTTTCTCGCGGGAAGATTGTGTGATCCCGTGGAGCTGCATCGAAACACTGGGGGAGGATTATATTTTAGTCAAATTCCGCCGCTGAGACAGCGACGAAGGACGAGGCAGCGCGGTGCTCCGCCTGCCGCCGGAGGACAGGATCAGAAAAGGAAGAGACAAAAATGAAAAAGGACGAAAAGCTAGGGTATGTGTTGGCGATGCTCGGCGGCGTGTGCTGGGCGTGCTCGGGCGCGTGCGGGCAGTATCTGTTCCAGCACCGGCTGATGCACTCGAATTGGTTGGTCGCGGTGCGCTTGCTGATCGCAGGACTGCTGCTTTCGTGCTATTCGATGTACCGCTGGCGCGACAAGGTGGAGGCGCTGTTCCGCTCCAAGCGCAGCATCGGCAGCCTGCTCGTGCTGAGCGTGTTCGGTCTGGCGCTGTGCCAGTATGCGTATTTTCGGTCGATCGAGTTGTCCAACGCGGCCACGGCGACCGCGGTGCAGTATGTCGGGCTGGTGATGGTGCTGATCTGGCTGGCGATCGGCGAAAAACGCCTGCCGCGCCGGGGCGAGATCGCCGCGCTCGTCTGTGCGCTGGGCGGGGCGTTCGTGCTCACCACGCATGGTGACCCCTCCCATCTGGTGCTGAGCACACCGGCGCTGCTGTGGTGCATCGCGAGCGCGGCCGCGTTCGCCGTGTACAGCGTGCAGCCGCGCGGGCTGATCGATCGCTTCGGCACGCTGCCCGTCACCGGCTTCGGGATGCTGATCGGCGGTCTGGTGCTGTGTGCGCGGGTCAAGCCGTGGCACGTGGTGGGCACGTGGGACGGCGTGACCGTGGGCGGGATGTCGTTCATCATCGTGTTCGGCACGCTGTGCGCGTTCTGCTGCTATCTGGAGGGCGTGCGCCGCATCGGTGCGGCGCGGGGCAGCATCCTCGCCGCGGTCGAGCCGGTGGTGTCCGCGCTGCTGAGCGTGTTCTGGCTGGGCGTGCCGCTGGGCGGGATCGACCTCGCGGGCATCGCGCTGATCGTCGCGGCGATCGTGCTGTCGGCGGAGAGCGGACAGGGGCAGCCGAAAAAGATCGCCGAAACTGTCGCTTCTCGCGCAAAAAAAGATTGACGATCGGACATTTACCGGGTATACTGATAAGGTACGAATTCACACACCTCGTGATGAAAGCGGCCGGTGACGGGCGTCTATTGGATGGTCGTTGCCGCAGTCAGATGATCAGAGGTGGAGGAAACAACCAAGGAGGAAATGAAAAATGGCAGTTATCTCTATGAAGCAGCTCCTGGAGGCCGGCGTGCACTTCGGCCACCAGACCCGCCGCTGGAACCCGAAGATGGCGACCTACATCTTCACCGAGCGCAATGGCATCTATATCATCGACCTGCAAAAGACGGTCAAGAAGCTCGAGGAGGCTTACTTCTTCGTGCGCGACATGGCCGCTGCGGGCGAGTCGATCCTGTTCGTCGGCACCAAGAAGCAGGCGCAGGACGCGATCAAGGAAGAGGCTGAGCGCTGCGGCCAGTTCTACGTCAATGCGCGTTGGCTGGGCGGTATGCTGACCAACTTCAAGACCATGCGCACCCGTATCGCCCGTCTGAACCAGCTGCAAAAGATGCAGGCGGACGGCACCTTCGACCTGCTCCCGAAGAAGGAGGTCATCAAGCTCCAGCTCGAGATCGCCAAGCTCGAGAAGTACCTCGGCGGCGTCAAGGAGATGAAGAAGCTGCCGGGCGCACTGTTCGTGGTCGATTCCCGCAAGGAGAAGAACGCGATCGCTGAGGCACGCAAGCTGGGCATCCCGATCGTCGCGATCGTCGATACCAACTGCGATCCGGACGAGATCGATCATGTGATCCCCGGCAACGACGATGCGATCCGCGCGATCAAGCTGATCTCCCAGACCATGGCCAACGCTGTGCTGGAGGGCAAGCAGGGCGAGCAGCTCGAGGTCGAGGCCAAGGCGGAGACCGCTGCGCCGGCGCAGGCGTAAGTGAACTGCATCTAATACTGTGAGTTGTTCGTAGGGCGCGACGACCCGGCGCGCCGGTCGCTGCGCCCTACGTTTTTGTGTCAAAGACCATATCGATGGAGGAATGTGAAATGGCTTTTACCGCTGCGGACGTAAAGAAGCTCCGTGAAATGACCAATGTAGGCATGATGGACTGCAAGAAGGCGCTGACGGAGGCAGACGGCGACTACGACAAGGCGATCGAGCTGCTGCGCGAGAAGGGTCTCGCCAAGGCCGCCAAGAAGGCAGACCGCATCGCGGCGGAGGGCGTCGTATGCGCGACCGTCTGCGGCGAGAGCGGCGTAGGCGCGATCATCGAGGTCAACTCGGAGACCGATTTCGTCGCCAAGAACGCGGATTTCCAGCAGTTCGTGACCGATCTCGCCGGTGTCGTCATGACCGAGGCGCCGGCTGATGTCGAGGCGCTCAAGGCGTGCAAGATGGGCGATCTGACCGTGCAGGAAGTGTTGCAGGAGAAGGTGCTCACCATCGGCGAGAACATCCAGATCCGCCGTTTCGAGCGCTTCGACGATTCGACCGTCAACGTGGCCTACACCCACATGGGCGGCGTGATCGGCGTGCTGGTCGGCCTGTCCGTGTCCGACGCGCTCAAGGGCAACGAGACCGTCAAGGAGCTGGGCAAGGACATCGGTATGCAGGCTGCTGCGATGAACCCGTCCTTCCTCGACAAGACCGAGGTCGATGAGGCCACCCTCGCGAAGGAGAAGGAGATCCTGCTGGCGCAGGCGCTCGAGGAGAACAAGACCGCAGCCAAGCCCAAGCCGGAGCAGATCATCCACAAGATGGTCGAAGGTCGCATCGGCAAGTACTACGAGGAGAACTGCCTGCTCCAGCAGGCCTTCGTCAAGGAGAACAAGGTCTCTGTCGAGCAGCACATCGCGGCTGTCGCCAAGGAGCTGGGCGGCGAGATCAAGCTGACTCGTTGCGTGCGCTTCGAGAAGGGCGAGGGCATCGAGAAGAAGCAGGACGACTTCGCTGCTGAAGTCGCATCCATGACCAAGTAAAGAGCAGCGCCGTTTCTTTTTGCTGCCCGCACAGCAGATGACGAGGATAAGGGAACGCCCCGGCGGCAGAAGGGGCGCTCGCGCCATCATTAGACCGACCGATGTACATGAAGTGCCCCCAAAAAGTTAGACAAAAATTCACGCTAAAAATCGTTCAAGCTA
>JAUNJI010000098.1 GCA_030533295.1 Eubacteriales bacterium | reverse complement strand
GACACCACCTATCGAGAAAGCTGGGGAGCGCGTAGCCGGAAAAGCGATCGGAGGCATCAGGATGAGCACGTTATACCGAAAACTGGCCATCGCTGCCTTCATCACGCTGATCGCAGTCACGATCGGCACGGCAGTCGCCGTCTTTATGGTCAACTACGATGCGACGACGGCCTCGCTGCAACAGGTGCTGTTGCAGGCGGAGGATGAGTATCGCGCCGCCTACCACGATAATGAAGTCTCGGCCACGCGGCAGGAGACGGATTTTCGCGGGCGGGCGACCGCGATCGCGTTCATGCTGCAACGTGATCCCAGCCTGATGACCAACGAAGGGCTGGAGGAGCTGCGGCTGATGCTCAAGGTCGCGCAGATCGATCTGTTCGACGCGGCGGGCAACGTGCTGCTCTCGACCCGGTCGGATCGGCGGGGCGACCATGTCGAAGCGGGCAGCAAGCTGGAGCGCTATCTGCTCTCGCCCGAGGCGCCGCGCTACGCGGTCTATTGGCAGACCGACGAGAGCGGACTGGAGAGCCGCCGGTGCAGCGTGGCCATGCGGCCGGCGGAGGCGCCCTTCCACGCCATCCACGTGGTGATGGAGCGGGGCGTGCACCGGGTCATGGACGGCGACGGCATCATGCGCGGCCTGATGCGCGACATCGTGACCCGCTATGAGACCACGGTGGTCGCCTTTTCGGACGAGACGGGCGAGATCATCGGCATCACGGCCAACAATCCGCAGGAGCTGCACGCCCGCGACCGTCAGGGCAAGGAGATCGACCTGCTCGAGGCGGTGCGCCGACTGGAAAAGGGCGAGGGCTGCGTCCGGCTGGACGAGGGCGACGCCATCGCGGTGAGCGTCCAGTTCGATGGCTACACGCTGGTGGGCTTCGTTTCGATGTCCACGCTGCTGCTGGGCATGATCTTGCCGCTGCTGGTCATGGTGGCGGTCACGTTGGCGTTCGGCGGGCTGATGTTCTATCGCGTGCGGATGTACTGGCGGCGGTATCTGCTGCACGACCTGCATACGCTCGAGGAGGACATTTACAGCGTGCTCAGCGGCGACCTGCACCGGCAGGTCAGCTGCACGCGGAACGAGGATCTCGCGTCGCTGGCCGAGGCGTTCAACGCCCTCCGGGAGGGCTATGAGCACCGCGAGGAGCGGCTGAGCCGCATCGCCTCCTGCTTGGGCGGCGGCGTGGCGATCTTCGACTGCACCAAGCGCAGCGGCATGAACTTCTTTTCGGACAATATGCGCGAAACGCTGGGCATGAGCCGCCGCGAGTGGGATACGCTCCGCGGCGATTACCGGGCGTTCAACGACCTGCTCGACCGCTTGCTCGACGACCGGGACGAGAACGGCATCATCCACTTCCATAACCGCCATCTGGACATCCGCATGACGCGGGACAAGAGCGGCGTCAGCGGCATCGTGATCGATGCCAGCGAGGAGGTCGCCCGTCACGACCAGCTCCTGCGGGAGCTCAACAAGGTCTCGGCGGCCGTGCGGCGGGACGGCATGACCGGCCTGCTCAACCGCGCGGGCTTCGAGCAGGAGGTGCTGCGGCACTTGAATGAGGAAGATCCGGTCGGCGTCATGCTGATGATGGACATGGATAATTTCAAGAACGTCAACGACACCCTGGGGCATCCCGAGGGCGACCGGCTGATCTGCCTGGTGGGCGACAGCCTGCGCTGCGCCTTCCGCCGGAGCGATGTGGTGTCCCACTTCGGGGGAGACGAGTTCGCGGCCTTCCTGCCGAACGCCATCTCGCTCGACGACCTCGAGCGCAAGCTCACTGAGCTGCTCGAGCGGCTGCGGCTCGAGATGTGCGGCTATCACGAGAGCTGCGGCACGACCATGAGCATCGGCGCGGCCTTCGTGCACAAGAACGGCAGCTATGCCGACCTGTATCAGCGGGCGGATAGCGCGCTGTACATCGCCAAGAACATGGGCAAGGATCGGTTTTACATCAATAGCGACGACATCGCTTGTATGCGGATGGAGTGCGTCGCCTGTCGGGAGGAATGTCCCCGGCGGGAGGTGCTCGACCTGACCGTATCGGATGAGGAGATAGAGCAGGAGTAAGAAGGAGGAGAAACGGACGATGGCATACATGCGTTTGGGCGATCTGCTGGTCTCGGTGGGTCTGATCACCGAGGAACAGCTGGCCGAGGCGCTGCGACTGCAAAAGGGGAGCGGAAAGCGTCTGGGGAGCGTGCTGATCGAGGCAGGCATGATCAGCGAGAAGCAGCTCGTAGAAACGCTCGAGCTACAGCTCGGTATCAGCTTCATCGACCTGAGCAAGGTCAGCATCCCGACCGAGATCGCCCAGCTCGTGCCCAAGAACATCGCCAAACGCCATAGCATCGTGCCGGTCTCGCTGGTGCGCGACGAGCTCACCATCGCCATGGTCGATCCGCTCAACTTCGTCGCCATCGAGGACGTGCGCGCAGCGACGCGCAAGCGGGTCACGCCGCGCATCGCCACGGCCGAGGCCGTCGAGCGTGCCATCGCCACCCTATACGGCAACGAAGGCGCGGCTCGCGCCATCGAGGAGATGAAGGGCGCGGTGGCGCACGAAGCGCCGCCCACCGCCGCCGCCGTGCAGGAGGTGGACAGCGAGAGCCAGTCCGCGCCGACGGTGCGCTTGGTCAACTCCATCGTCGAACGCGCCGCGATCGAGCGGGCGAGCGACATCCACCTCGAGCCGCAGGAGACCGCGCTCGAGGTGCGGATGCGGGTGGACGGCCTGCTCCGCCCGGTGCTCACCGTGCCGCAGGCGCTGCAGCACTCGGTGATCTCGCGTATCAAGATCATGGGCGGCATGAACATCGCCGAGCACCGCGTCCCGCAGGACGGCCGCGCCAACGTGCGCGTCAAGGGCTCGGACATCGACCTGCGTATCTCCACGCTGCCGACGATCTACGGCGAACGGGCGGTCATCCGCCTGCTCGACCGCTCGGTGCAGCTGTTGGACGCCGCGGCCATCGGCCTGACTGGCGAAAACCTCGAGAAATACAACGCCCTCATGCGCAACGGCAGCGGCGTGGTGCTGATCTCGGGCCCGACCGGGTCGGGCAAGTCCTCGACCATGTACACGATGATCCGTGCGCTCAACACCAAAGAGGTCAACCTCATCACGCTCGAGGACCCGGTCGAGTACAGCATCGAAGGGCTCAATCAGGTGCAGATCAACGAAAAGGCCGGCATGACCTTCGCCAGCGGCCTGCGTGCCGTGCTCCGGCAGGATCCCGACATCGTGGCCGTGGGCGAGATCCGCGACGGCGAGACCGCGGACATCGCCATGCGTGCCGCGATCACCGGCCACCTCGTGCTGTCCACCATCCACACGAACGACGCGATCGGCACGGTCGAGCGCCTGCTCGCGATCCAAGTCAAGCCTTATCTGATCGCCGACGCGCTCAAGGGCGTGATCGCGCAGCGTCTGGTGCGGCGCATCTGTCCTGAGTGCCGCGA
>JAUNJI010000029.1 GCA_030533295.1 Eubacteriales bacterium | reverse complement strand
CGCGGCCTCGACCGGCTCGACCGGTGCCGCTGCGGGCGCAGGCTCGACCGGCGCCGCCGGAGCAGCGGGCTTGAACGTCACACCGCCGACGTGGACGTTGACGCAGGTCACCTTGAGCCCGGTCATCGACTCGACGGCAGACTGGACGTTTTGCTGCACCTGCTTCGCCACCTCACAGATGTTGTGGCCGAACAGCGCCAAAAAGCCGACCTCGACCTTGACCGTATCCTGTTCGCCGATCTCGATCCGCACGCCTTTCGCCAGATTCTTCTTGCTCAAAAAGCTGACGATGTCGCTCGTCAGGCTGGAATACAAGCCGCTCACGCCCTCGGTATCCGATGCGGCCAACGCCGCGATGGACGCCACGACATCCTCTGAGATGCGGATCGAGCCCTGATCGCTCTCTGTTGCCCAATACTCCTTATGCTCCGCCATCGTGCTCACGCTCCTTTTCATATATAGCGATTATAGCACAGTTTTCGCCGATCGCCAAGGAGAAATACGCGCACCGCGCTCAGGCCGCCTCGACGATCTTGATCTGACCGGCCGCCGCGCCGGTCTCGGATACGACGATGTCCTTGATGACCGTCACATCGGTCGCCTGCAAGCCGCCGTCGGGCGGCGCGACCACCACGTTCACGCTGCCGTCGCCGATCATCACGACCGCGTCGGCATAGCCCTTGGCGCGGATCAGGCTCTCGATGTTGGCCTCGGCCACCTGATCGTCGGCCAGCGCCGAGATCTGCGCCGCAGCCTCCTCCTTGGCGGCCTGGTCGGCCTGCTCGCTCTCGCTCAGCTCCTTGAGCGTGCTCACCGCCTCGTCCCGCGCCTGCTCGCGCGTCAGGCGCGAGGTCGCGAAGTAGTCCTGCGCGCCGTCCTGCGCGGCCGCAGCCCCGTCCGTGGGATCGACCGGGTCGGTCTGTCCGGCGGCCAGCAGCTCCTCCGGCGCATCCACATAGCTCCAGTTGAGGTATACGGCCGCGCACAGCAGCAGCGCGATCACACCATAGGCCGCCCCGCGTTTGCCGATCTTTTTCATCATCGTTCGCCCTCCCGTTCGTCTGCATCATCGTTACTGATCTATGCGGCGGCGGCCATTTTTAGAACGGTCACTTTGTCCGCGCCGATGCCGCACACCGTGCCCACCGCCTGCGTGACCGCCAGGCGCACCTGCACATCGTCCGCCCCGTCGCACAGCACGACCGCCCCGCGAAAGGTCGGCAGCAGCCGCTTGACCGTGATCGGCCGCTGTCCGTAGCTGCCATCCGAGACCAGCGCCAGATCGCGCTCGTCGCTGCGGCTGTCGTCGCCGCTCCGCGTCTGGCGGGTGTCCACCGCGTAGACCGCCTCCTCGGTCTGGTCGAGCGACAGCATGAGCGCCACCCGTCCCACGCCGTCGATCGCGGCCAGACGGTCGTGCAGGTCGCGCTCGAAATCCGCCAGCACGAAGCCCGCGCCGTCCGCCGGGACCGTCTGCCCGGTCGGCTGCGCCGCGCCGCCGTCTGCGCCGCCGCCCGAGGCCAGCAGCAGCACACCGGCCAGCAGCACGATCAGCACCGCGCGGTAGCGCTGCACGAACGGCTGCGCCCGCTCCCAAAACGGCCGGAGCGCGGCCAGATCGCCCTTTTTCATCGTTCGATCAGCTCCTGTCTGTCCGCCGGGACGCCACATTCGCTCGTCAGCAGCGCCCGCAGCTGTGTCAGCCGCGGCGCATCCTGTGCGCGGTAGCGCACGGTCAGGTGCGCGATCTGCAACAGCCCGGCGGCATCGTTCCCCATCTCGACGGTGATCGCGCAGTCGAAGCCCGCCTGCGCCGCCCGCTGCTCGAGCGTATCCGCGATGGTCGCGCCCACCGTGCTCATCGCCGTGCGGGCGTTTTGCGCATAGAGCGCGTCCACGTCGGTCTGCGCGGCCTGTGTCCAGCCGCTCCAGCGCGGCAGGCGCAGCCCGGCGAGCGGCTGGAGCAGCGCCAGCAAGAGCAGCAGCCCGGTCGCCAGCCGGATCACCTCGCGCAGCGCACCGCCGCCCGCCAAACGCAGCGCCGCCGCTGCCGCGATGCCCGCCAGCGTCACCCGCAGCACGATCGTTCGCAGCAGTCCTGTCATGTCGGTCCCACCATCGCCACCACATACACCAACTCCAAATACAAGATCAAGCAGCAGGTGCTCAGCATCCCGAGCAGCAGCCCGAAGCCCGTCCCCACCCCTGCCATGAGCTGTCGCAGCCCGCCCGTGCACAGCGGCGCGAGCACGGCCGCCCCCGCCTTATAGCACAGATAGCTCGCCCCCGCCCGCAAAAAGGGCGACAAGCAGAGCGCGGTCACGCACAGCAGGCCGAACACGCCGACCGCGTTCTTGAGCAGCACCGCGCCCGATAGCACGGTCTCGGTCGCGTCGGCGATCACGCCGCCCACCACCGGCACCGCGCCGGAGACCGCGAATTTGGCCGTTTTGAGCGCCATCTGATCGACGCTGCCCGACACCCCGCCCGCGATGGTCAGGTAGGCGGTGAACAGCGTCAGGATCAGCTTGAGCGCGCCCGCGACCAGCCCCTTGATGCCGTCGGCCACGCCGCGCAGCATCCCATTGCCGGTCGCCGCGTCCACCGCGACCATCGCCAGATAGGCGCACACAGCGGGCACCAGCAGCCCGTTCACCAGCCGGATCGTCAGATCGAACACCAGCATGGTCGCAGCTTGCAGCGCGGTCGCGGTCGTCACCTGTCCGCCGGTCGAGAGCGCGGTCGCCAGCACCGGCTGCAACGTGCCGGAAAACAGCGCGATCTGCTCGAGCGAATCCCGGCAGAGCGCGAGCACGCCGGTGAAATCCTGCAACAGCACCACCGCGCAGCCCAGCGCCCCCGCCATATCGATCCACGTGTCCGCCGCGCCACCGGCCGCGGTGGAAAACCCGCGCGCCGCCGCGGTCAGCACGACCACCGCCGCCACGCGCACCAAGCAGCGCATCGCTGCCCGCAGCGCACCATCGCCGTCTGCCGCGGCATCGTCCAGCAGCCGCGCGAGCGAGCCGGTCAGGTCGCTCGCGGCGCTGTCCGCGCCGATCCCATCCAGATAGCCCTGCGCCTGCGCGGGCAAGGCCGCCCGCAGCGCATCGCCCGCCGCGGCGACCTCGTCCGCCGCCCCCGCCCGCACCAGACAGAGCAGCAGCACGAGCAGCGCTCCGATCAGCTTTTTCATCCGCCCTTCCCCTTTACACGCTCCAGTCGGCCAGCAGGCCGAGCACCTGTTCGAGCAGCGGCAGACACAGCGAGAGCGCCAGCACCGCCCCTGCGATCTCCAGCTTGGCCGCGAGCGCGGACTGCCCTGCGTCCTTGCACAGCGCGCTCATCACGCGCACGACGACGGCCACGCCCACGGCCTTGCACACCGGCAGATACAGACTGCCCGCCAGCCCGCCCTGCGCCAGCAGCCCGGTCAGCCGCTGCATCGCGCCGCCGGCCATGCGCAACGTGCGCAGCAGGAGCAGCACGCCGGCCGCCAGCGACAGCAAAAAGGCGATCGCCGGTGCGTCCTTTTGCAGCACGAGCCCCAGCACCAGCGTGAGCAACACCAGCCCGCACGCCGCGATCAGCCCGTTCAAAACCCGAACACGCTTTTCATCATGTCGAACAGCTGGCTGATCTCCTGCACGAGCAGCATCAGCACGACGATCAGACCGGCCAGCGTGGTCATCAGCGCCTGTTCCTCCCGCCCGGAGCGCGTCAGCAGCTGGCCGAGCACGGCCACCAGGATCCCCACCGCCGCGATCCGAAAGATCAGATCCACATCCATCGTTTTTCCTCCGTTTTCAGATCAATATCAGGATGACCAAGATGCCCACCGCGATGCCGCACGTGCGGTACAGCGCCCCTTTGTCGTGCAACTCCCCGGCGGCGGCCGCGCGGGCGGCGGTCAGCCGCTGGCGCACCTGGCGCAGCCCCTCGACCTGCTCCTCCGCGTCATACCGGCCGAGGTGGTCGGCCGCTTGGCACAGGATGTCACATTCCGCCGCGCCCAGACCGATCGCGGCGCGGCAGTCGCGCAGGTTGGCGCACCACAGATAGTGGAACGACAGGCCGTTTTGCTCGCGCAGGCGGCGGCGCAGGCCGCAGAACACTTGCCGCACGATGGGCTGCTCGTTTTCCGCCAGCATGGCGACGATCTCGGGCAGCGGTGCACGGCGGCACGCGATCTCCCCGGCGATCAGCGACAGCGCGAGCAGCATCGCGTCATCTGCGGCGACCCGCTGCCGCAGCCGCTGCCGCGCCGACAGGCCGAGCGCCGCACACGAGCCGAAGATCATCACCGCTCCGATCAGCTTGAGCATAGCCCTTCCTCCCATCGTTCCAGACGGTACGTGCGCTGCCCGTCTCGCTTGTCGATCACTACCGCCGCATCGAACACGTGCGCCTCACATAACGCACGGTACAGCGGACGGCGGCGCAGGTCGTCTATCCCGGCGGCGTGCGCGGTCGCGATCACCGCCGTGCCGCAGTGGGCACACAGCTCGATCGCCTCGACATCGGCGGGCGAGGTGATCTCGTCGAAGGCCAGCAGCGCGGGCGACATGGTCTTGAGCAGCATGAGCGCCGCCTGCTGCTTGGTGCAGCCCTCGAGCACATCGGTGCACCGGCCGACATCGAACTGCGGCACGCCATCGACCAGCGCCGCGATCTCGCTCCGCTCGTCCGCGACCGCCACGGTATGTCCCTGCTCGGACACCAGCCGCACCCATTCGCGCAGCAGCGTGGTCTTGCCGTGACCGGGCGGCGACAGCAGCAGCACCGAGCGCGGCGCGCCCGTGCCGATCCACGGGGCGATCGTGTCCGCCACCGTCCCGATCTGCCGCGCCACGCGCAGATCGACCGAGGACAGCTGCCGCACCCCGATCACCTGCCCATCCTGCTGCGCCACCGTGCCGCACACGCCCAGCCGGTGGCCGCCCTCGAGCGTGAGAAAGCCGTTGCGCAGGCTGTCGGCATAGCTATGTACCGAATACCGCGCCGCCCGGCTGAGCACGTCGCGCAGCTCCTCGGCCGTGACAGCGGCGAGCGGCAAGGGGCGCTCGCCCGTGGCGATCCGCACCGCGGGCGGCCGCCCGGCGCGCAGACGCAGCTCCTCGACCGCCTGTTGTCCCTCGAGCGCGGCGAGCTGCGCCGCCCGTGCGGGCGGCAGACAGCCGATCGCCTGCTGCCATGCCCTGTCCTTTCGTCGTTTCATACGCATCACCTGTGATACTGTATGTCCGGCCTGTCCGCGATATGCCTGCCCGGCGCTCCTGCGCACCGGCGCGGCAAAACAGGCATTGACAAGCGCGGACGACGGTACTATAATAGACTTGTATATGACACAAAGCGATGACAGAGGAAAGTAATCGTTCCAAGTGCGGCTTGCAGGGAGCGTCCGGCATGACTGGAAACGGACGCAGACGCCGGCGCGGTGAAGTTCCCTCTCGAGCTGCGGCGCTGAATCGACCCAGTAGGCGCTGACGGGCCTCCTCCGTTACAGGGATAGGATATGCTTCGTATCCGAAAAGTGCGGCAGGGCTTTTTGCTGCCGAATGTGGGTGGTACCGCGGAATGTTCGTCTTTCGTCCCTCTTTGTGGATGAAAGGCTTTTTTTATGCCTTCGTTCGCTGGACGAACACAGCGATAGACAACATATATAAGGAGAGAGAAGAAAATGATCATCATCATGAAGCCGAGCGCGACCCGTGAACACGTCGAAGCCCTGTCCCAGTACATCGAGCGCTGGAACGTCAAGGCCAACCCCATCTATGGAGCCGGTACGATCGTCATCGGTCTGGTCGGCGACACGGGCGCGGTGGACAAGGACGCGCTGCTGCGCGATCCGCAGGTCGAGAACATCCTCAAGGTGCAGGAGCCGTTCAAGCTGGCCAACCGCAGCTTCCACCCGGAGAACTCGCAGATCGAGCTCGCGCCGGGCGTGGTCGTCGGCGGCAAAAAGCTGGTCGTCATGGCCGGTCCCTGCTCGGTCGAGAGCGAGGAGCAGATCATCGATGTGGCGCGTCACGTGCAGGAGGACGGCGCGACCGTGCTGCGCGGCGGCGCATGGAAGCCCCGCTCCTCCCCCTACTCCTTCCAGGGGCTCAAGGCCGAGGGGCTCGAGCTGCTGCACAAGGCGCACAAGCTGACCGGTATGCCGATCGTCACCGAGATCACCAATCCCGCGCACATCGAGCTTTTCCACGACAAGTGCGACTGCTTCCAAGTCGGCGCGCGCAATATGCAGAACTTCGAGCTGCTCAAGGAGCTGGGACAGGCCGGTAAGCCCGTGCTGCTCAAGCGCGGCTTCGCCAACACGATGGAGGAGTTCCTGATGTCCGCCGAATACATCATGGCCGGTGGCAACGAGAACGTCATTTTGTGCGAGCGCGGCATCCGCACCTACGAGACCTACACCCGCAACACGCTGGACATCTCGGCCGTGCCCGTGCTCAAGCGCATGAGCCATCTGCCGGTCATCGTCGATCCCTCGCACGCGGGCGGCATCTACTGGATGGTCGAGCCGCTGGCCAAGGCCGCGGTCGCCGCCGGTGCGGACGGCCTGATGATCGAGGTGCACAACGACCCCGCGCACGCGCTGTCCGACGGCGCACAGTCGCTCACCTACGAATCCTTCCACGAGACCATGACCAACCTGCGTGCGGTGGCGCAGGCCGTCGGCCGCGAACTCTGAGCACGCCCCAGCGACCGTCCCGATAGCACGGTCCAGTCTATCATCAAAGGAGTGTTCCCGCAATGCGAACATTGAGTTTGACGGGCACCAACGGCGTGTCCGACATCCATATCGCCGCCGGTCTGCTCAACCACGCCGGTGCGCTGCTGTCCGCCACCTTTTCGCCCAGCCGTATCCATATCGTGACCGATACGACGGTCGCGCCGCTCTACCTCGGCACGCTCGAGGCGCAGCTCCGGCAGCCGGTCTCGCACACGATCATCCCGGCGGGCGAGGCGCACAAGCAGCTGGCGACCGTCGAGACCATCTACCACGATATGCTCGCCGCCGGTATGACGCGCCAGGACCTGGTGATCGCCCTCGGCGGCGGCGTGGTGGGCGACATCACCGGCTTCGCCGCGGCGACCTTTTTGCGCGGCGTCTCTCTGTGCCAGATCCCGACCACCCTGCTGGCGCAGGTGGATTCCTCGGTCGGCGGCAAGACCGGCGTCGATCTGCCCGAGGGCAAGAACCTCGTCGGCGCGTTCTATCAGCCGCGGCTGGTGCTGATCGACCCCGAGGTGCTCGCCACCCTGTCCGACGCTACCTTCGCCGACGGCATGGCCGAGGTCATCAAATATGGCTACATCGCCAACCGCGAGATCCTCGAGCAGGTCGCCCGCCCCGATTTCAAGGCGCATATCGACGAGATCATCTACGAATGTGTCAAGATCAAGCGCGATGTGGTCGCGATCGACGAGCACGACACCGGCCTGCGCATGATCCTCAACTTCGGCCATACGATCGGCCACGCGGCCGAAAAGCTCGGCCATTACACCGACCTGACCCACGGGCAGGCGGTCGCCGTCGGCATGGTGGCCGCGATGCGGCTGAGCGCGCTGCGCGGCGATGCCGACCTGTCGGCGCCGCTCGTGTCGCTGCTCGAACACGTCGGCCTGCCGACCGCGTTGCAGTATGACCGAGAGGCGGTCTTTGACGCCCTGCTGTCGGACAAAAAGAAGTTCGGCGGCACGGTCAACTTCATCCTCGTGCGCGATCCCGGTCGTGCGGAGATCACGCCGATCGACGCACAGACCCTGCACGACTACATCCTCAAGCTGTAAAAGGAGGTCTGCCCAATGGGTTCCACTTGGGGCAACGCCATCAAAGTATCCATATTCGGTGAATCGCACGGCACGGGCATCGGCGTGGTGATCGACGGGTTCCCGCCCGGCGTCCCCTATGACGAGGCCTTCGTGCTGCGCGAGATGGAACGCCGTGCGCCCGGCCGCAACAAGCAATCCACCCAGCGCAAGGAGAGCGACCGCCCGATCATCCAGTCAGGCGTGTATGGCGGCAAGACCACCGGTTCCCCGCTCTGTGCGCTGATCCAAAACACCGATCAGCGCTCGGGCGACTATGCGCCGCTGGCCGCGCAGCCCCGCCCGGGACACGCGGACTATACCGGCATGGTGCGCTATCAGGGCTGCAACGATCCGCGCGGCGGCGGCCATTTTTCCGGCCGGTTGACCGCGCCGCTCGTGTTCGCCGGGGCGATGTGCAAGCTGTGGCTCAAAACACAGGGCGTGCAGGTCGGCTCGCACATCCAGTCGATCGCGCAGATCCAGGATATGCCGTTCGACGATGTGGACGTGCGCCCGGCGCAGCTCGACGCGCTGCGCGAGGCTGAATACCCGGTCAACGAGCCGCGCGTGCGCGAGGCCATGCTCGCCGCCATCGAGCAGGCGCGGCTGGCGCAGGATTCGGTCGGCGGCGTGATCGAATGTGCCGCCATCGGCCTGCCGACGGGCATCGGCAGCCCCATGCTGGACACCGTAGAGGGGCGGATCGCCGCGCTGCTGTTCGGCGTGCCCGCGGTCAAGGGCGTGGAGTTCGGCGCGGGCTTCGCCTTCGCGGCGCTGCGCGGCTCGCACGCCAACGACCCGCTCTATCAGAAGGACGGCGTCGTGCTGACCGAGACCAACAACAACGGCGGCGTGTGCGGCGGCATCACCAACGGGATGCCGCTGATCGTGCGGGCGTGCATCAAGCCCACGCCCTCCATCGGCATGACACAGCAGACGCTCGATCTGACGACCGGCCAGACCGCGCCGCTCTCGATCCACGGGCGACACGATCCCTGCATCGTCACCCGCGCCGCACCGGTCGTCGAAGCGGCCTGCGCCATCGCGCTGGCCGATCTGTTGCGGGAGGCGAAGGGCTATGCGTGAATTATCTGTGATCCGGCAGGACATCAACGCGGTGGACGAACAGCTCCGCGCGCTCTTCCTGCAACGGATGGATCTGGCGCTCGAGGTCGCGCGCACCAAAGCCGAGACCGACGACAAGATCTACAAGCCCGACCGCGAGGCCGAGATCATCGCCAAGCGCACGGCCGATATGGACGAGGAGCTGCGGCTCAAATACACCGCGCTGCTGCAAAGCCTGATGCGCGCCAGCCGGGAATATCAGTACAGCGAGCTGCTGCGCCGCGAACCGGCGCGGTTCCCGCTCCATCCGGCCGAGGTCGCCCTCGACCCGCGCACCGTCTATTATCAGGGCGTGCCCGGCGCCTATCAGGAGCTGGCGGCGCGGGCGCTGTTCCCCCACTGCACGCCCGAGAGCGTGCCCACGTGGGAGCAGGTGTTCCGCTCGGTGCGCGATGGCGTGGTCGATGCCGGCGTCGTGCCGGTCGAGAACACGACCGCCGGAACGGTCAACGAGATCTATGACCTGCTGCTCGAATACGGCCTGTACATCGACCGCTCCTATATCAAAAAGATCGCGCACTGTCTGGCCGCCGTGCCGGGCGCGACGCTCGCCGACATCCGCAGCGTGTGCTCGCACCCGCACGCGCTGCCCCAGTGCCACGGCTTCATCCGGCAGCACGGTCTGGAGGCGATCGAGGTGGCCAACACCGCGATCGCCGCGCGAAACGTCCGCGATCGGGGCGATCGGCGCGTCGCGGCCATCTGCTCGCGCGAGGCCGCCGCACGCTACGGCCTGACCATCCTGCAAGATCGCGTCAACGACCAGCAGCACAACGAGACGCGCTTCATCGCCGTCAGCCGCACGCTGACCAGCACGCCCGAGGACGACCGCATCGCGATCGCCTTCCACATCCACAACGCGGCGGGCTCGCTCAGCACCGTGCTGGACACGGTCGCGCACTACGGCATCGACATGACCCACATCTATTCGCGCCCGATCAAGGACAGCCCGTGGTGCTATGTGTTCTATCTGGACTTCATCGGCAATATGCGCGACCACGCCGTGCAGTCTTTGCTGTACCAGCTCCATGAGGAGCTTCCCTATATCAAGGTCATCGGCTGCTATCGGGCGACCGATGCGACGGAGGAGTAAGATCAATGCAGATACGACCCTGTGGCCCGTTGCGCGGCGAGATCACCGTGCCGGGCGATAAATCCATTTCGCACCGCGCGGTCATGCTGGCTGCGCTGGCGAACGGTACCACCCATATCACCGGCTTTTTGATGGGCGAGGACTGCCTGTCCACCATCGACTGCTTCCGCAAGATGGGCGTTTCGATCGAGGTCGGGGCGCAGGAGGTCGTCGTGGAGGGCGTCGGCCTGCACGGCCTGTCTGCGCCCGCCGACGTGCTCTATACCGGCAATTCGGGCACGACCACCCGCCTGCTGTGCGGCATTTTGGCCGGGCAGCCCTTCACCGCGACGCTGAGCGGCGACGCATCCATCTGCAAGCGCCCGATGGGGCGCGTCATCCAGCCGCTGCGCGAGATGGGCGCTTCGATCGAGGGGCGGAGCGATAACTATTGCCCGCTCACCCTGTTCCCCAGCGAGCTGCACGGCATCGAATACCACCTGCCGGTCGCGTCCGCCCAGCTCAAGAGCGCGATCTTGCTCGCCGGGCTGTATGCCGAGGGACAGACCACGGTCATCGAGCCCTCGCCCTCGCGCGACCACACCGAGCGGATGTTCCGCTCGCTGGGCGTCGAGATCGAGACGCATGGCAACACCATCACGCTCGAGCCGCCCGAGGATCTGCACGCGGTGGACATCGCCGTGCCGGGCGACATCTCCTCGGCGGCGTTCTTCCTCGTGGCCGGTGCGATCGTACCGGGCAGCGAGCTGACGATCAAAAACGTCGGCATCAACCCGACGCGCACCGGCATCTTGGACGCGCTGCGCGAAATGGGCGCCGACATCACCGTGTCCGCGCTGCACGACGGCACCGAGCCGGTCTGCGACCTGACCGTGCGGCACAGTGCGCTGCACGGCATCGAGATCGGCGGGTCGATCATCCCCCGGCTGATCGACGAGCTGCCCGTGCTGGCCGTCGCGGCGGCCTTCGCTGCGGGCGAGACCGTCATCCGCGACGCGCAGGAGCTCAAGGTCAAGGAATCCGACCGCATCGCGGCCATGGCCGCCGAGCTGGCGCGGGCGGGCGTGGATGTCGAGGAGACCGACGACGGCATGATCATCCGGGGCGGCAAAACGCCGTCCGGCGCGTCGTTCGAGACCTACAAGGATCACCGCATCGCGATGAGCCTGGCCGTGCTCGCGCTCGCCGCGCAGGGCGGCAGCCGCATCGACGATCCCGAGGTGGTCGCGATCTCCTACCCCGACTTTTTCGACACCCTGCGCCGGTTGGGAGGTTGATCGAGATGCTGCTCACTATGGAGGACTTCCGCGCGTTCGAGCCCCAAAAGCCCACTTACGCGCTGATCGGCTGGCCGCTCGGCCACACGATGAGCCCCGCGCTGCACGCGCAGCTGTTCGCGGCCTCCGGGCAGGACGCCGACTATGTCGGCATCGCGGTGCCGCCGGACGATCTGCCCGAGGCGATCGAGCTGGCGCGGCGCAAGCTGCGCGGCATCAACTGCACGATCCCGCACAAGAAGGCGGTCATCCCGCTGCTGGACGCGATCGACCCCGCCGCCCGTGACCTCCATTCGGTCAACACCGTGGACTTCCGGGATGGCCGGGCGACCGGCTACAATACGGATATTTTGGGCTTCGCGGCCTCGCTCGTGCGGGACGGCATCGGCCTGCGCGGCAAAAAGGTGCTGCTGCTGGGCTACGGCGGCGCGGCCGCAGTGATGGCCTATCACTGCGCCGCGCAGGGCGCACACCTGACCATCACCGGGCGCGATCTGGAAAAGGCTGCCGTGCTGCAACAGCAGCTGCACACGACCGTCCCGGCCGCGCAGGTGGCGGTGTGCAGCCGGCGGCACATCCCGCGCGACATCCAGATCGTGCTCAACTCGACGCCGGTCGGGATGTTCCCCAAGGAGAACACCGCGCCGCTGCACTACCTGCCGCGCAAGACCGAATACGTGTTCGACGCGATCTATAACCCGCCCGTCACCGCGACCATGCGGCTGGCCGACCGAAAAAAGACCAAGACGCGCGACGGGCTGTATATGCTGGTCATGCAGGCGGTGCACGCGCAGATGATCTGGTCGGGCGCACAGTTCGATCCGCAGACCTGCGAGACCGTGCTGCGCCGCACCTATGGCCAGATGGCGGTCAAGCGCCTGCACGACAAGCACGGCAAGCGCAATATCGTGCTGTGCGGCTTCATGGGCAGCGGCAAGACCACCATCGGGCGCAAGCTCGCCCGGCTGACCGGGCTGGCGTTCGTCGATGTCGATCAGTATCTGGAGGCGCAGGAGGGCAAAAAGATCGCGGCGATCTTCGCCGAGCAGGGCGAAGCCTATTTCCGTGACCGCGAGACCGCCTACATCCGCGAGCTGTCCCAGCGGGAGGGCATCGTGCTATCGCTCGGCGGCGGCGCGGTGCTCCGCCCGGAAAACGTCAAGGCCGTGCGCGAGACCGGGCTGCTGATCCATCTGGATACGCCGTTCTACCGCATCCTGAAGAACCTGTCCTATTCCAACGACCGCCCCCTGCTCGATCGGCCGGATAAGCAGGCCGAGACCCGACGGCTGTACAATGCGCGCAAGGCGATCTACCACCGCGTGTCCGATATTTCGGTGCGCAGTCCCAAGATCTCCGAGGTGCTGGAAAAGGTCGTCAAGAGCATTTGAGCACCCGCCCGGCCACGGCCGGGCGCGTCCTCGCGCCGCGCAGGAGATGCCGCGCGGCGCAGCAGCCTTCCACCATCCCACGAAAACGAGGAGGATCATGAAACATTTCGTCAAACGCTCCTGCCGCGTGCTGGCAGCCTCGCTCGCGCTGGTGCAGCTTTCGTCTGCGACCGCGGGCGCTGCCTTTTCCAGCGGCTTTTCCTATTCCTATCCCGTCGGCGCGGGGCTGACCTACACCCGCACCGAGGGCAAAAACAGCGCCGGCCCGCAACGCGCCAACATCCTGACCTATCAGCCCAACACCGGCGTCTCGCCGATCATGGTGTACGCCGACGAGCAACTCTACGGCAGCCGGGCGACCATCGCCCGCGCCGTGCAGTATCTGGAACAGCAGGGCAAACGGGTCATCGGCGGCACGAACGCGGACTTTTTCGTGCTGTCGAGCGGCATCCCGATCGGTCTCGTGATCGACGAGGGCGAGCTGATCTCGTCCGACGCATGGCAGTATGCGGTCGGCTTTCAGGCGGATGGCACGGCGGTGATCGGCCGCCCGACCATGGGGATGCGGATCGCAGGCGCGAGCGGCACGGTCACGATCTCCTATTACAATAAGACGCGCACCACGGCGGGCGCCTATCTGCTCGACCGCCATTACGATACCTCGACCCATTTTTCCGCGCACGGCAGCTATATCGTGCTCGAGCGCTTGGACGATGCCCCGGTCACGGTCAACGGTACGGTGCGGCTCCGGGTGGTGGACAAGGGCACGGGCGACCGCCCGCTCTCCATCGGGGAAAAGCAGATGGTGCTGACCAAGTCGGACGGGGCGAACGTCCCCTCTTGGGTCGATTTCCCGATCGGCGAGCAGGTCACGCTGTCGGTGACGGCCAACGACCCCCGCTGGGCGCAGGTCGCGTATGCGGTCGGCGGCAAGCTGCTGATCGACGGCGGCACGATCACCACCACCGGCATCGATAGCGCCACTTCGCACCGCGCCCGCAGCGCGATCGGCTGCAAGGCCGACGGCACGGTGGTGCTGTATGAGATCGACGGCGGTCAGTCCGCCCATTCGGCCGGGCTGACCGCCGCCGAGCTGGGACAGGAGCTGCTGTCGCTCGGCTGCGTGCAGGCGCTCTGTCTGGATGGCGGCGGTTCCTCGGCGATGGTGCTGCGCGAGCCGGGCACGGACACCGCTGCGCTCATCAGCCGCCCGTCGGACGGCGCACAGCGCGCCTGCGCCAACTATATCCTGCTGCTCAACGAGGTGGCGGCGGACGGCGTGACCGTGGGCGCACAGTTGACCCCGCAGCACCGCTATCTGCTGCCCGGCGCGTCCACGACGTTCTCGGTCAGGGGCTTCGATGCGTCTTACGGCGCGGCCGCCGACCCGACCGATCTGGACTTCGCTGTGGCGGATGCACGCGGCACGGTGGACGGCCAGACCTTCACCGCCGGGCAGACGCTGGGCACGGCGACGGTCGTCGGCTCGAACGGCACGGTGACGGGCGAGATGGCCGTCTGCGTGACGGGCGATGTACAGTCCATCGCGCTGCAAAGCGGCGGCAAAGCGCTCACCGCGTTGTCGGTCGAGCCCGCGCAGCGCATCGACATCGACAGCATCGCCTATCATCTGGGTCAGCCGATGGCCTCGGCTGACCGGCTGTTCGATTGGTCGGTCGCCGGTGACGTGGGCACGGTCGATGCCAACGGCGTGTTCACCGCAGGCGCTCATATGGCGAGCGGCTCGCTCACCTGCGCCTATGGCGGGGTCGCGCGGACGATCGCGGTCAACGTCGGCATGGGCGACCCGCAGGACGCGACCACCGTGTTCGACGGCGATAACGGTCTGGACGGCTGCACGGCCTCGGACGGCGTGACCCTGTCCCGCGTGACCGACCACGCGCTGGTCGCACGCGGCACGGGCTCGCTGTGCGCGGCCTATCCGGGCGCAGCGCTGGCGCAGGGCGCGATCGAGCTGCCCGCGACCGATGTCGCGCCGCACGCCCATCTGACGCTGTGGGCGCGTGGCACGGGGACGCAGGCCGCGCTGACCGCGGTCTTTGCCGACGCCGTGGGCGATGAGCTGACCGTTCCCCTGTCCGCCGCGACCACGGCCACGTGGCAGCAGCTGACCGCCGCGATCCCGGCGGAGGCCGTCCGGCTGACCGCGCTGCGCTTCGCGCCGACCGGCGCAGGCACGGCGCAGGCTGCGCTGTACCTCGATCAGCTCGTCGTTTCGGCCGATCACCCGGTCACCAACACCGATGTGCCGGTCGTCCGGCTCGATCGGACGGCCATCACGGTCGAAGCGGGCGCTTCTGCCTCGCTGACCGGCACCGCGACGATGGAGCGCGGCCAGTACCCGGTACGCGCCGACCACATCACGGTCAAGGTGGACGGCAAACCCGTGCCGCGGGCGGCGACCATGAACGGCGCGACGCTGACCGTCACGACCGGCGCGCTCTCGGCGGGCACGCACAGCGTCACGATCGATGTGACCGACGACGCAGGCGGCCGCGCCCGCGCGACGGCCACGGTCACGGCCGGTCAGGCGTCCAATGTGTTCGCCGACACCGCCGCCCACTGGTCGCGCGGCTACGCCGCGCTGCTGCACGGCAACGGGATCATGAAGGGCGTGCGCGACGGCGACCGGCTGCTCTTTTATCCCGACCGCGACCTGACCCGGCAGGAATTCGCCGTGACGATGGCGCGGCTGCTCGGGCTGGACACCACGCACACCGGCGCGACCAGCTTCGCCGACGATGCGGCGATCGCCAACTGGGCGCGGGGCGCGGTCTACGCGGTCGCGCAGGCGGGCATCATGCAGGGCGCTGTCCGCAGCGATGGCACGCGCACCTTCTCCCCCACCGCTGCGCTGACCCGCGCTGAGGTCATGACCGTGATCGGCCGTTGCCTGCCGCGCGGCTTCGCCGCCGCTGCGCTCGACTACACCGACGCAGCCGACGTGCCCGCATGGGCGCGTGAGCAGGTCAAGACCTGCGTCGCAGCGGGCATCATCAGCGGCTATCGGGATCACAGCCTGCGGCCGCTCGGCAAGATCACCCGCGGCGAGATCGGCAAGGTACTGGCACTGATGTGACCCGCGACGCGGGCATCCCAAGGAGGGGAAAACGATGATCTTATCCGGCAAAGAGATCGTAAAGCACATGGGCAAGGAGATCGTCATCGAGCCGTTCGACCCCGCGCGGGTCAATCCGAACAGCTACAACCTGTCGCTCGCCAACGAGCTGCTGGTGTACGACGAGCCGGTGCTCGACATGAAAAAGCCCAACACCGCGCACCGCATCGAGATCCCGGAGGAGGGGCTGCTGCTCGAGCCTGACCGCCTGTACCTTGGCCGCACGAACGAATATACGCGCACCGACCGCTTCATCCCCATGCTCGAGGGGCGCTCCTCGACCGGGCGGCTGGGGCTGTTCATCCATGTCACGGCGGGCTTCGGCGACGTGGGCTTCGCGGGCTATTGGACGCTGGAGATCTTTTGCGTCCAGCCGATCCGCATCTATCCCAATGTCGAGATCTGCCAGATCTATTATCATGACATCCACGGCGAGTATGACCGCTATTCCAGCGGCAAATACCAGAACAACACCGGCATCCAGCCCAGCCTGCTGTATCGCGATTTTGAAAAATAAGACCAAAAGAGGACGCGAAAGCGTCCTCTTTTGGTCTTTTTCCGCCTCACCGGTCGAGCAGCCGCATGGCGCGGTAGAGCAGCTCGCAGGCCGTGCGGCGGGTGAGCTGCGCCCCTGTCCCCTGCTGCGCGGTCTGCGGCGACAGCACCTCGAGCCGCGTCAGCGTGCTGACCGCGTGCTGCGCCCAGTCCAGCGCGGTGTCGTGCTCACCGGCCAGCACGTACTGCGTGCCGTCCAGACTGCCGTCGAGCAGGTTATCGACCACCGTGCTGGCCTCGGCCAGCGTGATCGGCCGATGGCCGCGGATCTCGGACAGCCCGCTCGCCATCCGATAGCCGCTGACCAGACCGTTGGCCGCCGCCGTGCTGATGAAGGGCTTCGCCCACGGCGACAGCCCTTCGTCGTCTGCGAAATCCGTCTGGCCGGTCGGCTCGACCGGCAGCCCGGCCGCCGCCGTCGCCATCGCGATGAACTCGCTGCGCGTCACCGGCTGCTCCGGCCGGAAAAAGGCGCAGCCGCCGATGCGCTCGCCGGTCATCACCTGCCGCTCGGCCAGATAGAGCGCCCCGTAATGCGCCGGGTCGCCCGCCATGTCGGCATAGACCAGTCCGGCGCGGTTTTTGCGCACCTGCACGACGATCGTGGCCGGTCTGCCGGTGTTCCCCTCTGCATCCACCGCCGTGTAGGCGAAGCGGTCGCGGCCGCTCTTCGCCCCCGGCGTATAGGTCAGCGTGCTGCCCTCGATCGTCGCGGTGCCCAGACGCGGCCGCTCGGTGAGCTGGTACAGCACCACGTCCCGATCCGGGTCGGCCGCAGCCAGCGCGAGCTCGATCGCGACCTCGATGCAGGTCTCGGCCTCGACAGGCTGCGCCACCGGCGCGTTCCCGGCCGCCTGTGCGCTCGGCAGCCCGGCGCACAGCGCCGTCCAGACGAACACGATCGTGACCATCAGCAACAGCGCTGCGGTCAGCAGTTTTTTGTCCTTCACATCGAACGCCCCTTCCAGAATGTCCTCTATCGTGCAGGATGCACCGATCGGAGCGGTTTTATTCATAAAAAATGCCAGATCCTGTGGCGTTTTTCATCGACCCTGCCAAATTTGGCACGATCGCACGAAAATACTTGCCGAAACCGTGCGGATATGTCATAATTCTATGTATAGAAAATGTCATGGACAAGGAAAGGAGACCGACTATGAACGAACATCAGCTCGTTTTAGTACTCGATTTCGGCGGACAGTACAACCAACTGATCGCCCGCCGCGTCCGCGAGCATAACGTATACTGCGAGGTAAAGCCCTATACGACCTCCATCGAGGAGATCCGCCGCATGGCGCCGATCGGCATCATCTTCACCGGCGGACCGAACAGTGTGTATGCCGCGGATTCGCCCCAGTGCGACCCTGCGCTGTTCGAGCTGGGCATCCCGGTGCTGGGCATCTGCTATGGCTGCCAGCTGATGGCGCACACGCTCGGCGGACAGGTCACGGCGGCGCAGGACGACACCGCGCGGGAATACGGCAAGACGCAGACCTATTACGACACCACCTGTAAGCTGTTCCACGGCCTGCCGGAGAGCGGCATCTCGTGGATGAGCCACGGCGATTACATGGCCAAGGTGCCCGAAGGCTTCCAGCTCGTCGCGCATACCGCGATGTGCCCCAATGTGGCGATCGCGGATGAGGCGCGTGGGTTCTACGGCGTGCAGTACCATCCTGAGGTCAACCACACGGAGAACGGCACGATCATGCTGCGCAACTTCCTCTATGCCGTGTGCGGCGCCAAGGGCGACTGGACGATGCAGGACTACAAGAACACCTCGATCGATGCGATCCGCGCCAAGGTCGGCGACGGCAAGGTGCTGCTGGCGCTGTCCGGCGGCGTCGATTCCTCGGTCGCCGCGGCGCTGCTGGCCGAGGCGGTCGGCGATCAGCTGACCTGCGTGTTCGTCGATCACGGTCTGATGCGCAAAAACGAGGGCGACGAGGTCGAAGCTGCGTTCGCCAAGTGGGACATCAACTTCGTCCGCGTGGATGCCGAAGCGCGTTTCCTCGGCAAGCTCGCCGGCGTGAGCGACCCGGAGACCAAGCGCAAGATCATCGGCGAGGAGTTCATCCGCGTATTCGAGGAGGAGAGCAAGAAGATCGGCGCGGTCGATCATCTGGTGCAGGGCACGATCTACCCGGACGTGATCGAATCCGGCGCGGGCGATGCCGCCGTCATCAAGAGCCACCACAACGTGGGCGGTCTGCCGGACTTCGTGGATTTCAAGGAGATCATCGAGCCGCTGCGCCTGCTGTTCAAGGACGAGGTGCGCCAGCTCGGCCGCGAGCTCGGCTTGCCCGAATATCTGGTCATGCGCCAGCCCTTCCCCGGCCCCGGTCTCGCGATCCGCGTCATCGGCGACATCACCAAGGACAAGCTGGACATCCTGCGCGAAGCCGATTTCATCTTCCGCGACGAGATCGCCAAGGCGGGACTGACGCACACGATGGATCAGTACTTCGCCGTGCTGACCAATATGCGCTCGGTCGGCGTCATGGGCGACAGCCGCACCTATGACTACACGATCGCGCTGCGCTCGGTCACGACGACCGACTTCATGACCGCGGATTGGGCGCGCATCCCCTATGAGGTGCTCGACCGCGTCAGCGTGCGCATCGTCAACGAGGTCGGACACGTCAACCGCATCGTGTATGATGTCACGTCCAAACCCCCGGCGACGATAGAGTGGGAAT